>JANWHF010000282.1 GCA_025450555.1 Tepidisphaeraceae bacterium
CGTCATCAGCGACTTTGGCGACTGGTGCCGGCGCGAAGCCGCGCGGCGGGCGGGATTCATGGCGTACCTGATGGATCCCCTTCATCTGGAATTGCTCGACCGGCTGATCTGGCACTTACGGCTCTTTACCGCGCCGCAGGTATGAGCTCACGGATCATTTTTTGGTCGCCTTCGATGCGGGAGCCGGCGTCTTGAGTTTGATGCCTGAACTATAGAGCACCAGGTTTCTCATGATCTCCGTCGCGCTTGCCGGTTCGTAACCTAGAATGCCATTCACCGGCTCGCCCACAAGGCCTGCACTCAAGTCCTCGCGGCTGTAGAACACCGCCAGGCGGCCTTTAATGGAAATTGCCTTGACGCGCGGCACTTTGAGATTGCCCACCAGCACCTTCCGCGCAAACAGGCGATACCGCACCTGCGAAATGTCGGCTCCAGGCAGATGATAGACCGGACTGTCAGCCGCAAGCGGCTCGCCCAGCGCCTTGGTGGCGTCGTCTCCGAAAATCGCTTTGAGTTCAGCCTCGGCAGCATCCGCAAATTCGTTGGAGCCCCCCGCCGCATCGACGATCAACGTCCCGCCGCCATTGACGAAATCCTTGATGGTCTTGCGCTGCTCGTCGGTCAGTTTGAACGCGCCGGTACCGGTCAAATCGATGACCTTTGCGCCCGACAATTCAGCCGGCTCGATCTTGGCCGACTGCACATCCACCGCAATTTCGTAAGGCTTGTTGTGAAGAATCGCCGCCAGGCGCGGCCAACCGCCCGGCTCGGGGTTCCAGTTGTCCCCCATTTCCAGTCGCTTCACGAGTAATCTCTGCGTCGGCTTCACCTTGGAATCAGGCGTCACAATGTAGGTTTCGCCTTTATAGCGCAAATTGCGCATGTCGACGGCATAAAGAAATATATTTGCTCCAATGTGATAAGCTTCTTCGCGGGTCTTCTCCGATCGCGCCTGCCACGCCCGGCTCAGATCTGCATCGGGAACCAGCAACATCAGCTCCCGCACCCCGTTGCTCAATCCCATCAGCCGGGGATGACTGCGTTCGCGCTTGGCGGGGAACTGCTCGTCAGCAAAAATGGGATGCGTCAGAGGGACCTGTCGGAATTTGTAGCCTTCAAAGAGCCTCTCCCCAAGTTTTTCAAAACTCGTTGCGAACGCGCGGCTGCCGCAGTCTGCGTTGCCGAGAATCATCCCGCCCTGATCGACAAATGCCTTGAGTTTACCGGCTTCTTCGTCGCTGAGGATCAGCTCCTGATTTCCGGCAAGATACAGAATCGGCGCATCGTGAAGGTCCTCAACCGGCACCTTCAGATTCACCGTTTGCCAGTTGAGATCGCGCTCGATTTGTCGCCCCATCCACCGCGAGAAATTCGCCACATCCCGCGGCCGCTGGTCCCAGTTGGCAGTAACCGTTTTCTTCTTCTCTTCGACCGAATACTCAACCTTATTGAACACAATCGGAGCGCGTCCTCGCACCAGAAACAAGAGCGCAAAGCAGGTATCCGGCAGTACGCCCCACTGTCCCTGCCATGAACCATCGGGCTTCTGGCTCTTCACAAGATAATCGGCGCCGACTTCATACCAGTTGGTTGTCGAGAAATATTTTCTTCCACTGGCGACGCCGATGCGTTCGATCCCATACATGCCGTACAGGTTGCCGTTGGTCAGCGCTTCTCCGATGCGCTTATCCATCCAGCGCAGGCCGCGCTCGATATGATCGTTGGAGACGTTTCCCCGGCAGGCTACCAGGTCGGCCGTCAGATATTCCTGCGTGATAAAGAGCGTGGCGATGCCTGCTGCCGTCATTTGCGGCGTTTCCGACCCCTGTGCCGAGTCCGGCGCAGCATCGACAAATTTCTGACGGTAAGACCAGCCGCCGTCGGCATACTGTGCCCGCTGCCAGGCGCCATCGACGACCTGCCAATATTTGATCGGAACCTCGGCCCCCGCCTGCTCCAGCGCCCACATGCCCAGCACACCATACTGGCTGACACTGTGATCGTACCAATCGGCCGGGTGAGGCTTTCCACGTTCAAAGTAATAGGGATAGAAGCCAAAGCGATTGTCTTTGGCGTGGGCGACATCCTGATGCAGTGAGCGAAGCAGGAATTCCTTGTCGCGCTCGATGAGCGGCCGGACCGATTTGTCGTCGCTCAGGAAAAGCCAGACCTGGCAGCGCATGCCTGTCGCATAAATCCCTTCGATCGGAGCTGTTTTCAAAAATGAAATTGCGTTTTGAAGCTTGGGCGTTTGCGGACTTTCTTCCGCCGCCAGCAAGGCATAGGTCGCCAGCGAAGTCAGCCCGCCCCACTGCCGGGCGTCGGGATCGGCATCGCCTTTCTCGCCGTCGGGCGTCGGCTTGTCGACGTGCTCCCAGGTGCCTTTCGGGTTCTGTTGCTTGTAGAGCCATTCTTTGGCTTTCTCGATGGCTTTTTGAACTTGCTCGGGTGTTGCCGCTCGAGCAGTGCGGTTCAATGACATGGCCGTCGCGAAAGCGAAACCCGCGAAGAGAACCGTGCAGACGCAAAACCGCTGCGGGCTTGATCCCATACGACTTTCTCCTGGTGCGAATCTACGTCGTGGACCCGTCTAGCCCACCGGTTGTCGGGCGCTTCTTTTGCGACCGGGAAGCGCTCCGCTGTCGCGTCGCGGCTAAACTCGGCTGACCATGCTTCGCTTTATCGCTCGATCTACAATCGATCAATGCCTTAAAGGCGTGTCACCGCGATAAAGGTACATCATCCTTGAGGACTGCAATCCATCGAGCGCGCTCGCATCGAGTTTAATCGTGATTCCCGGATGGTCATATTTGTACTCGGCTTCGCCGCTCAATAGCGAAAAGAAGCTGGCCGGCTCCTGGTACTTCACGATCTCCGGGTTTTTCAGACCTGCCGCCGTCGCGGCGTAATTCTCGGCATCTTCCAGATAACCGACCTGGTCGATCAATCCCTTTTTCAGAGCGTCGGCAGCCGGATACGCGCGGCCGTCGGCGACATCATCGATCGTGACGCCTTTAGGCAGCTTCGACTTCCGCGCGGTATTCACAACATCTTTGAACAGATCGAAGGCAGAGTCCACGTTGGCCTGAAAATAAGCGGTGGCTCGAGTCGTGGGCGGGTTACCCGGATCACCGGCATCCTTGTAGGGCGTGCCCGACGACACGACCGTCAAATCCTGGACGCCGATCTTGTCCAGCAGTTTCGAGTAATTATAGTTGGGAAACAATACACCGATATTTCCCGTCAGGGCGGTGCGCTCGGCAATGAGGTAATCACCCGCACACGACAGGTAATACGCGCCGCTGGTTCCCAGCTCGCTCATCGAGATGACGACCGGCACATTTCGACCGGCATTTCTGCAATTCTTCTTGAAGGTCAAAAGCCGGTTGTACATCTGGTCGGAGGCAGTGACTGTGCCGCCTGGAGAATCAATTTGGATGATGAGCGCTTTGACAGCCGAGTCCTCCTCGGCGCGATGGATCAGCCGAGAGAACATTTCCGCTTGACGACGATCGATCTCGCCGATGACGGGAATGACGGCAATGCGCTGGCCCGCGTTACCGCTTGTAAGAATGCTTTGCGTCGAGGAGCTTCCGCCCAACGATCCGACGGCGAGGAACAGGTTAAGAATCAGCGAAAGGCCCAGCAGAATCAGCAGCGCGATCAATACCAGGGCGCGACCTGCTGACCTCCGCGGCGGAGGCATGAAGGGAGGAAACGGCATGGGTGGGCCACCCATGGGATTGAAGCGCGGCGGCGGTGGAGGAGGATAACCGCCCGCACCGGGAGCGCCCGGAGGCGGCGGCCACGAAGCCGGTGCATAGGGACCGCCGGGCGGCATCGGCGGGCCGCCGGCTGGCACGCCGCCCGGAGGGTTTGGCGGATTGAGTGCGCCGCGCGGATCGATTGGCCCTTGTCCCGGAGGAGGTTGAGGAATCATGGTCTACGATGAAGTCTAGCTTCTCGTATCAGGTCCGCAACGTCCAACCTTGACGGCCTGCCGCTTCAATAACGCGCTGCACCGAGGCATCGACCTGCTCTCCGGTCAGCGTTTCAGCCGATGAGCGGAAAACCAGGGTAATCGTGACGCTTTTAACGCCTTTATCGAGGGGCTTGCCGCGGTAGGTCGTAACGTACTCGACCGTTTCGAGCCATTGAAGCTGAAGCTGATGGATGATCGATTCAAGTTGTTCGTAGCGCGTGCGCTCAGGCATGACCAGCGACAGATCGCGGCGAACCGCCGGGAACTTCGCCAAGGGCTTGAGCTGCGGAACGTGCTGCGTGCCGGTAACAAGCGGATCCAAATCCAGCTCCGCAACGGGTGGCGGCTGGCGGAGCGAGAGCTTCTCGGCGATGACCTTCTCGACGATGCCCAAGTATCCAATGGCCTTGCCGCCCCACTCGATTTTGCCACAAGCAGCGTCAGCGATGCCGGGCCGAGTATCAGGCACAATTGCAATGAGGCGATTTGCGTCCAGCTTGCGGAGCAAAGCTTCAACAGTGCCGCGCATTTCGCGAAAGCCCGGTCCGCCGGCCAAAGCAACTTGCCGTTTTTCGCGCACCTCGCCGGCTGCATCGCGCCAGAAGATCGAGCCGATTTCAAAAAGCTGAGCGTCGTGAGAGCCGACGCTTTCGTTATGACGAATCGATTCCAGCAAGCCGGGAAGGATGCTGGGGCGAAGATGCGCATCGGCTTTGCGGACGCTCGGATCGGCGCGCAACAGCGGCGCGCTCGCGTGAACATCCGCCGCTGGAAGAAAATCTTTTGCCAGCGCATCGCTCACGAAGCTGAAGGTCACCGATTCAAAAAAGCCGGATGCGACGAGCGTGGAGCGAATCGTCTGCATCGACTTGGCGACCGCATCAGGCGCTGTCACGCGGACGGCAATTTGCTCGCGGATTGGAATCTGGCTGTATCCGATTATCCTCGCGACCTCTTCGACGAGATCGATTTCAGTATTGATATCGAGCCGATAACTGGGGGCTTCGACATCGACTCGTTTATCGCGCAAAACCGGTGAAAGATGCAGTTTTTTCAGGGATTCCAGCACTTTTTGAGGCGGAATTTCGATTCCCAGGATCCGCTTAAGCTGCGAAAGCCGAAGTGAAATCGAGCGAGGTTGAAAGCCTTCGCCTCCCGCGCGAGCCGAGCCAGAGGATAACTTGCCGCCGGCCGTTTCAACGATAAGTTGCGCAGCGCGAAGGCTGGCGCGCTCGGCTGCCAGTGGATCGATGCCGCGCTCGAACCGATAAGAACTGTCGCTTTTGAGCGCCAGCTCGCGCGAAGTTTTTCGCACCGACAGCGGATCGAATCGGGCCGACTCCAGCAGCACATCGGTGGTGCTGTTTGAAACTTCGCTGTTGATCCCCCCCATCACACCTGCCACCGCCACCGCTCGCTCCGCATCGGCAATGACCAGCATGTCCGGCGTCAGCGCGCGCTCGCGCCCATCGATCGAAACTATCTTTCCCCCTTTGCCCGCCCGGCGAACGATGATGCGATTGCCCTTGAGCAGATTCAGATCAAACGCGTGCAGCGGCTGGCCAAGCTCGAAGAGCACGTAGTTGGTTACATCGACCACGTTGTTGATCGCACGAACGCCGACCGCTTCCAGCCGTCGCACCATCCAGGCCGGGCTCGGCCCGATCTTCACGCCGCGAATGACTCGAGCGATGTAGAGCGGGCACAGGGCCTGCTCTTCGATCGCGACCGAAGCGCCTTCCAGATTGCCTTGAGATTCTGCGGCACGGGCCGGCGCGCTATCGCGAAATTCCCGGTTCAGCAGCGCGGCCAGTTCACGAGCTACGCCGACGTGAGACAGGCAGTCGCTTCGATTGCTGGTCACCTCAACGTCGAGAACGGTGTCCTGCCCATGACGCGCAATATTTTCGACAGGGAGGCCGCCGGCCGTGAGGGCGTCACCGCAAGCCTGGGCATCGAGCGGGGGGCCGGGGAGGAATTCAGAAAGCCATTCCAGGCTCGTTTTCATCGTGTTCTCGTACGCGGTTTGCAATAAATAGGGCGAAAATGCCACGTCTGGCAGACGTGGGGAATGTAGTCCGGCGCGCCGGGGTGTCAACCCCGAGCAATTGACGGAAAGAGCGGCGTTCTGGTATAGTTGACCATCTTTTCAGACCGTTTTGAGACCTGACCCGGCAGTGGGCGTAGATTGCCGAGGTCCGAAAGGAGCCAGGGTTCAATCGTGGCTAAGACAACTCTGAAAAAACCCTCTGCAAGCAAGAAGGGCGCATCACGTGCCTCTTCACCTGTCAAGTCAAAACTCTCGGCTGCAAAGAAAAGTGCGCCGGCGAAGAAAGCTTCCAGCGCGACCAGGACGGCGATCCGAAGTGATTCGAAAAGGAACGGGGAAAAATCAAAGGCAGTCGTCGCAAAGAATACGATGAAAGCTGCCGCACGCCCCGCGGCATCAGCCCGACCCGGATCCGAGCGTCGCGCGCCTGAACCAGCCGCAGTGCAAATGGCTCCGCCGGTCCCGGACAACGGGAAGCCGCGCAAGAATGCCGCTGGTTTTTCCTCGCGCGACTTGGAACATTTCGGCGAGTTGCTTCGCGCCAAGCGCCGCGAAATCCTCGGCGATATGCGCTCGATGGAACATGAAGCCCTGAACACCAGCGGCGGCAGCAATCTTTCCAACCTGCCGATCCACATGGCTGATATGGGCACCGACAATTACGAGCAGGAATTCACGCTTGGGCTGGTGGAAAAAGATCGCCAGCTCGTGCGCGAAATCAATGGCGCGTTGGCCAAGCTGAAGAATGGCAGCTACGGCATCTGCGAGGGCACCGGCAAGCCGATCAACAGGGAGCGGCTGGAATATCAGCCCTGGGCTCGCTTCTCGATCGAATACGCGCGTAAGATGGAGCGTGGAGGCCGGCCAGGACCCGCGCTCTGATTGAATCGTTGGAAATCTCGCTGCCGCGGCGGCCGGGCTAAGAATGGCGCAATCGTTTTTTTCTCCTGTAACAAATCCCTTGGCATGGGCGCGGTTTCTACTCACGGCGGCCCTTGGCCTGGCGCTGGACCAGTGGTCAAAGATCCATTCGTTTGCCACGCTGATGCTTTCCAAGAGCGTGGTCGATGGACGGGTGCATGTTGATTCGCGCACGTATGCGTTCATTCCCGATTGGCTGGAATTCCATGTCACCGCTAACCAAGGCGCGGTCTTTGGCCTCGGACAAGGGCGACGCGTTCTCTTCGTCATTGTTTCGGTCGCGGCAATCGGTTTTATCTTCTACCTGTTTTCAGCGAGCGGCAGGCAGCGCATTTACCAGATCATTCTCGGCATGCTGCTGGCCGGCGTGCTGGGAAATCTTTATGACCGCGTCGTGCTGGGATATGTGCGCGACATGATCTTCGCACTGCCGAAATGGGACGTTTTCCCGTGGATTTTTAACGTGGCCGATTCGCTGCTGTGCGCGGGGGTGGCGCTGATGATCCTGCACAGCATCTTTCACGGTTCTAAGAAGCCGACGCCCGAATCCAATCCTGGACAGATTCCCGCTCAATAGCTTATCGACGTTTTGCGCCCACGATGGATGTGACTGTCGCCGCGGCGACACTCAGCGCGATGACCGCGCCAACCGCGAGGATGCCTGTTGTGCTGCCGGGATGGACGGCTTGTGCCGCAGCGCCAGCACCGGGGCCAAGGACCATTCCCAAGCCAATCAATGCTTCGTGATATCCGCCGTGTTCGGTGCTGCCATGGCTCAGGACCATGCCGAAATAGAGGCTTCCCGCGTAAATGATTCCCAAGCTGGCTCCCAGCAGAAGCTGCCAAGATCCGAGCGATATCAGATCAATCAATTGGGAGCCATGACCAAACAGGTCGGATGGGCGAATTGTCACGCCGAGGAATGCAACGAGCATTGCGATTGCGGCAATCAGCAGCACTCGCGGCCGGGCGTGCCACCAGGTGCCCAGTCCAAGCAGAAGGAAAGTCGCCCATCGGCCGACCATCCAGATGCTGCCCATCGCCGTCTGCGCGCTTGTGTCCAGCGAATGCAGCGCAGGAAGCGACGGCATGAGAGACATCAAGCCATAAATCACGACATACGTTGCCGGCAGAGCGACTCGCGAGAGCCACAGCGCAAGCGTTCGCACATTTAGTAACTCGGGTGCAGCCTGCGGTGCAGCCGCAGCGGCAGGTGCTGGTTGGGCATTGATCTCGCCGGGCATCAGCAGCGGCACCAGCGCCATGCCTGCAATGTGAACAATCGCCGGAATGAGAAATACGCCCTGCGGCCAATGTTGAATCACCGCGCCATCGACAGCCAACGCCGTCGCACCAACGCCGGCCCACACCAGGTTGTAGTGCGAGATTCGGCGCGACAGGGTGTAGCTGTCCAAGCCATGCGAGATCAATCCTTCCAGGATCGGCCAGGTGATGACGCTCAGCGCCGTATAGGCAAGCAGGATCGCGGTAACCGCGGCTGCGGAATGAACAGCCAAACAGAACAGCGACAACGCCGCCAGCACCCCATACATCAGCCAGAGTGATCGTCGCGTTCCAAGGCGCGCCCGAATGGCATGGGCCGACAAAGCGCCGACCACATAAACCACCCCCTGCACTGAAGCCAGGAGGAAGTTCTGCAGAAGTCCCCAGCCATATCGGCTGGTCATGTAGAAATAGATCCCGCTGATCAGCAGGTTAGTTCCGACGCTGGCCAGCGCCTCCAGCAGATAAACGGTCGAGGCAGGAACCGGCCTGGCATGAGCGGCTTCAATCCCCAGTGGCGGGCGAGTGGTCGGCGAGATACGCAATCCATCCATAGCTTGCATCAGATTCGGCAAAGGGGCCGAGTCTAGTGAGTAATTTACGTTTGTCGAAGTCGGACAGATCGATCCATCGCCGCCGAAATAAAAGCGGGCCGATTTTCACCGGCCCGCGTAATCTGAATGTTTAGCAGGCTCGCTAGCGAGCCCGCTAAACAAGGCTTTCGTCGAACAATTACAACGCTTACGCCGACACGTGGCGCAACTTCGTCACGCGTCCATAGGGCAACCATTCAACCACGTAGATATTGCCCTGCTTGTCCCACATTGCTCCGTGAGGCGTGCAGAAGACGCCGGGCTTCAGGTCTTTCTGCGGCACTCTGTTGTTCGCCCATTCCTTTGAATTGGGGTTGTCACCCAGGTGCGTGATGAGGTTGTTGTCCTTGTCGAAGATCGTCACGCGACCTTTGAGATCGGGGATCAGCAGATCGGTGCCGCGCTGATCGAAATGGCAGGGATGGCGCAGCTCATGCGTGACCATCTTGATGAACCTGCCATCGAGCGTGAACCACTGCAGGCGGACGTTGGAGCGATCGGCAACCACGATCATGGGATTTTCCGGCTCGCGCGTGTCGCACCAGATGCCGTGCGGGCAGCTCAGTTTGCCTGGATCCTGCGTGGTTCCGGGCTTGCCACCGGCACCGCCGAATGTTTGGAGGTAATCACCCTGCAGGTTGTAGCGATGAACGTAGTTGGAGCCGTAACCATCGGTGACATAGAAGTCGCCGTTGGGCGCGAGAGCAATGAACGTCGGGGAGAACTTCTCGTTGGGCTCGTGATAGCAGGGAACGACCTTCCCATTTTTCACATCGCGTGACATCTTCGGATAGTGCTTCTCCCAGACCACTTCGCCATCGAGCGTCGTCTTGGCGATGATGCGCTGCGAGGTTTCAGCGAGATAAAGATATTCCTGATTGCCTTCCTTGCGGATGTCCATGCCATGCGCGCCGCTTTTGTATTGCGCGCCCCATGACTTAATAAACTTGCCATCGGGATCGAAAATGCAGGTTGCATCGCCAGTCGGCGAGGCATTGTGAATGAAGACCCGGCCGTCTTCGCTTTCCACCACCGCGTGCGTGTTGCCAAACCGCTTGCCTTCGGGCAACTGCCCCCATCCTTCGACCAGCTCATACGTATGATCGCCCGTCCCCATAACCGGCGGCTTGGTTCGGGCCTTGTCCTCGGCACGCAGAATGGCCGGCGCGCCGGCGATGGCAGCACCGATCGCAGCGCTGGTTTTCATGAAGGATCGACGTGAAACGGCGGATTCGCCGGAAGTCATAGCGGCTCCTGATTAAAAGCGAATTGGATGGAGAACGATACGTTCATTAGTCTAATTCAAGCCCCCTGTTGCTGCCAGACCACCTCCCGCCGAAAAACACCAATCAGTCAGGCTCCAAACCGAACTGGACATGATTACAAATTCCCTGTCGAATCCTAATGAACCGGCCGCCCCCTCCGCGATATAATGCTTCATCATGAAATCCTTCATCATTTTCGTTCTGGTGGTCGCGCTGGGAGCGGCTGCCTTCTTCACGCGTCCGTCGCAGGACGATTTCAAGCGGTATGTGGTGCAATACCAGACGCGGGACGACCACAATGTCATCAGCACGGCGATCGACAAATCCATCGCCCAGAGTTTTGCCGATACTTGCACGATCAAAGACCATTATCTTTGGGTCAACGTCGAGAAGGATGGCAAGACCGTGTTCACCGGCGCTTTTGCCCACTGGTTCAGTCATGCCGCAGTGAAGGATCAGCTTCACAAGGCGGACCAGAATCTTGACAAGAAGGTCAAGCAGTTGGATCAGAAAATCAGCACGCTGTGAGGCTCAGGCGCTCGCAGCGAGTTCTTTGCGCAGCGTTCGGACGACGTACCACGGCATCCAGAATGCGCATCGCCCGATGACGGCGATGATTGTTCCGAAGATGATCCCCTCGAGCCCCAGATGAAGGTAATGAACGAAGCAGTAACTTGCTGCGACGTTCACGGCACCGGCAGTCAGCGTCGAGACAGTAAAGGCGCTGACTTTCCCCATCGCCAGCAGAATCGACCGTCCCACCGCCGAGCTTCCACCGACAACTGTGTGAATGAGCACGAGGGGCAAAATCGCCCGCGTGTTGGGCGGGGCCGCGCCAAACCAGACGTGGAACAGCCAGGGTGAGATCGCATAGACGCCAACGGCTGCGACGATGAGCATCGCCGCGCTGGCAAGCGTGCCGCGGATGTAGTAATGCACGACCGCCTGCGTTGAACCGGTCGTATGGGCGATGGCAGCGCGGGGCAGCAGCACTGCAGCCAGCCCGCTCACGAGCATCAGCAATCCCGCGTCGATCTGCACTGCCGGGGCGTAGGTCGCCACAAGGTTTGGGTCGAGCAGGCGATTGATCAGGATGTAATCAGTCGGTGCATAGAGATAATCGGCAAGCTGCGCAAATAGAACGAGGACTCCGAACGCGGCTAGCCGTCCGATCACATCCCATTTCACAAGCGACTGCGCAGGCGGCCAGGGCGATTGGGCAAGCCTGGAGACGGCGAATGCCCGCACGAAGGCCAGGTAGCATCCAGCGATCGCGTAAGCAAATGCTGCGATCACCAGTAATGTCGGCTCGCGATGAGCAATCGCCCGCGCTCCAAATATCAGCAAGGTGACGATCCAGACCAGTTCGGCGCCAGCCAGTAACTTGTTATCCAGGGCGATTCGCCCGCGGGTCTGTAGCACCGCGCCTGAGGAATCGCTGAAGAGCCGCATCAGCGTGCCCAAGCCAATCCAAACCACGACCAGCGCGACATCCGGAACGCCGATCGGCACTCGATGCAGACGATCGAACCAATGTGAATAGAGAAAAGTGAGGATCAGCCCAAGACCAAGCGACAGCGCCGCCACGCTTACGCCATTGGTATAGACGCTGCGCTCCGAAAGGCCGGTTGGTCTTGGCCGCGGCGGAATTGCCTCCGCCTGTAATTCTGTCGGAAGGACGGCATCGGGATGCGATTGAGCCAGCGCCTCGGCCAGGAGCCGAACCATTGCGGGGGCCAAGCCCAATGAAGTGTAGTTCAGCACGCCAATGGTGCCGCGGATCAAGGCGAACATCGCAAATTCAGCCGCCCCCGCTCTTCGAAAGAGCAACCCGGCGACGAAAGCCGCGGATGCGATTTTTGCACCGGAAGCGACATAGGCCCAGATCAGGTCGTGTTGAAGCTTCGAGTCGCCTGAAGATCGGCTGTAACTGGGAATGAGAGGCGTGCCCTCGGCAACCATGTCGCTTTGCTTATCGTCTGCCATACTCGATTTGCTCGCCTCCAGCAGGCATTGTGGCGGAATAGACGTTAGAAAAACAGCTAAGTCCGCCGCGGCTCATGGATTAGATCGTTTCTCGGCCACTAAAACCTGAGCCTGTCGGCATCTTGCGCCGATAAACGTATACGGCTATGCTTCTCTTGACGTGGCAGAAGATGTGATAACCCCTCGCGTACTCATTGTCGCGGATCACGCGTCGTCGCGCAAGGGCGGCGAAACGATCCTCCCACTCCATCACTTTCGCATGCTGCGAAAGCGCGGGGTCGAAGCATGGCTGATTGTCCATGCGCGGAGCCGCAAGGAATTGTCTGCAACGATGTCCGAGTATTGGGATCGTGTTTATTTTATCCCCGATACGCTCCTTCATCGCGTCATGCATCGCCTGGGACAGTTCCTTCCCGACAAGCTGCGGTATTTCAGCACGGGATACATCATTCGACTCACCGGCCAGCGAAGTGCCCGGCAGGTTGCCCGCCGGCTCATCGCCGAACATCAGATCGACGTCGTTCATCAACCGACTCCCGTATCACCGCGAGAAGGATCATTGCTCTACCGGCTCGGCGCTCCGGTCGTGATCGGACCGATGAATGGGTCGATGCGCTATCCACCTGGATTTGCTCGCGGGCAGCAGGGATGGCCGGAGCGGATTTTCGTGCGCGCGGGACGATGGTTTTCGGGCGCGATGAATCGGCTGATGCCCGGCAAGCTGGAAGCGCAAATGCTTTTGGTGGCCAATGAGCGCACGCGACAGGCGCTGCCTGCGGGCTATCGCGGCAGAGTCATCACCCTGGTCGAAAACGGCGTAGATCTGGAGCTATGGAAAAAACCGCAGCGCACACCGCGCGACGGGCCGATTCGATTCATCTTTTCGGGCCGGCTCGTTGATTTCAAAGGCATTGATTTTCTGCTTCAGGCCATGCGGCTTGTGATCGATCAAATTCCCGCGCGGCTCGATCTTACAGGCGACGGTCCTATGCGAGCCGAATGGCAGGCGCTGGCGACGAAGCTTGGCCTGCGCGAGCACGTGGCCTTCCATGGCTGGATCGACCAGGACAAGTCGCCGGCTTACCTGGTCAACGCTGATGTCTTCGTCCTTCCCAGTCTTTATGAGTGCGGCGGCGCGGTCATCCTCGAGGCGATGGCGATGGAGTTGCCGGTGATTGCGACCGATTGGGGCGGGCCGGCCGATTATCTTGACCCATCCTGTGGAATTCTCGTTCCACCTCGCTCACGCAGGGATTTTTCTAATGACCTGGCGGCGGCCATGCTGAAGCTGGCGCGCGATCCGGAATTACGCGGCAAAATGGGCCAAGCCGGTCGGCAGAAAGTCGAGCAGCAATATGACTGGGAGCGAAAGATCGATCGGATGATCGAAATACATCGGCAGGCGATCACCAGCCAGGAACCGGCTGGATCAAGGCTGCAGGTCAGAACGCAGCCTTCATGAAATGGCGCGCTAGATCTTTTCAATCTGCCAATATTCGAGTTCAAGAGGTGTCGGGCGGCCGAAGATCGTGGTGATGATTCGGACAGTGCCTTTGTCGGGAATCAATTCATCGACGTCGCCTTCAAAGTTCACAAACGCGCCGTTGGTGACCTTGATGCGATCGCCCTTCTTGAACTGAGCTTCGAGGCGAGGCGTTTCTTCTGGACGCTCCGCGGCCTCGACCATCTTGTCCCGATCTTTGGGAGCCATCGGAGTCGGCTTACCGTTGGAGCCGATGAAGTCGCCGACGCCTTCGGTCTCCTTGATCATGAACCAGACTTTTTCGGGGATCGTACCGTTCTTATCCAGCTCGAGTTCGATGAAGACGTAGCCGGGATAAAGCTTGCGATCCGACTCGCGGCGCTTGCCTTCCTTGACGCTGCGAACTCGTTCGGTGGGAACGAGAATTCGGCCGACGACGGTATCGAGTCCCTCGATCTTGACCTTGCGGACAAGCGCTTCGCGCACGCGGTCTTCTTTGTTGCTTGCGACTCGGAGGACGAAGAATTGCATAGGTTCTCGCGCCGGCCAGGGCGGGTCGGTCGTCTAAAGGGAGTTATCCGAAATATCCAAATTTCAAAACGGTCAACGTTTTGAAAATGAAGATAAAGACCACATCGCACAGGAACAGAAACAGCGCGGTGAGAAACATGAAGGCAATGACGACCTTGGTCGAGCCGATCAGTTCCTTTCGGCTCGTCCAATTGACCTTCTTCATCTCGCTGTCGGTCGCGATCAGGAAATCGACATTCGTCGGCTTATTAAGCAAATGCCAGCAGAGCCAGCCAAATCCAACACAGAATCCGATGGCTACGCCCCAACCGATCTTGTTTCCAGTGGCGGCTGGCACCGAAGCCGGCAGGAAGGTCGGAACGTATTGCTCGAGGTTCCATGCCGTGAAGATTCCGATGAGGATGACCCCCATCACAGTTCCGGCGCGCGTCCAGTAGCCCTGACCGCTTTTATAAACGGTGAAGTAACCGGCTCGCGCATCGCGGCCGTATTCGAGCGGTTTGCCGGACTTTGGCTTGGGCCGCTGCGGCTTGGAGCCCCCGTCGCGTTCGTCAGGCGGTTGGTCGCCGGCCATCGCGTTTTTCCCGTCGTTAGTCTTGGTCGCTGACGCCATACGATCTACCTACGTCAAACCGGCTCGCCCGGATCATGCCAATCCTGCATTTACTGCGGGTGGATGCGGCATGGCTCGGCGGTAATTCAAACACGCCAGGAGGGAATCGAACCCCCAACCTGCCGCTTTGGAGACGGCCGCTCTGCCAATTGAGCTACTGGCGTAACGACGAAGCCGGCCCGGGACCACCACGAAGTGCGACCTTGCGACGGTCGCCCGTCGAGCCGCCAATGCGTTACTTGCGCTTTACCTTATGAAGCGTATGTCGGCGAAGCCGCGGACTATACTTCTTCAATTCAACTTTTTGCGGCCCGCCAGCCACCTTGATTTCGGTGCGATAGTTCAGGTCGCCCGTCTCGGTGCACTGAAGCCAGACCATTTCGCGGCTTTCTTTAGCCATGGAAATACTCGAAAAGCAAAAACAATCCCCGGCCGGCGCTGGGGCTGCAAAACTCTGCAGCCGCAGCACCGGCCGAGGTTAAAATCACGCCAAAATCTTGGTCACGACGCCCGAACCCACGGTCTTGCCGCCTTCGCGGACGGCAAACCGAAGCTTCTCTTCCATGGCGATGGGCGCCTGGAGTTCAATCTCCATCGTCACGTTGTCGCCAGGCATAACCATCTCCGCGCCGCCCATGAGCTTCGCGGCACCGGTCACGTCAGTCGTCCGGAAGTAGAACTGCGGACGATAGCCGGTGAAGAACGGCGTATGACGGCCGCCCTCTTCCTTGGTCAGCACGTAGACCTCGGCAGTGAACTTGGTGTGCGGCGTGATCGACTTCGGGAGGGCCAGAACCTGGCCGCGCTCGATGTCGGTCTTTTCAATTCCGCGGAGGAGCAGGCCCGCGTTGTCGCCGGCGATGCCCTCGTCCATGCTCTTGTTGAACTGCTCGATGTCGGTGACGACCGTATTGCGCGTGTCGCGGAAGCCGACGATCTCGATCGTATCGCCCTTCTTGATCTTGCCGCGCTCGATACGGCCGGTGGCGACAGTGCCGCGACCCTTGATCGCGAACACGTCTTCGACCGGCATCAGGAACGGCTGATCGATGGCTCGCTGAGGCATCGGGATGTATTCATCCAGAGACTTCACCAGCTCATCGATCGGCTTGTTGGCAGCCGCATCGCTCGGATTGTCTAAGGCGGCCTTGGCGATACCGCGAATGATCGGGGTGTCATCGCCCGGGAAGCCGTACTTGGTCAGCAATTCGCGCACTTCCATTTCGACCAGCTCAAGCAGTTCCGGATCGTCAACGAGGTCAACCTTGTTGAGGAAGACGACGATTTTCGGCACGCCGACCTGGCGGGCCAGCAGAATGTGCTCGCGGGTCTGAGGCATCGGACCGTCTGCCGCCGACACAACCAGGATCGCGCCGTCCATCTGGGCGGCGCCGGTGATCATGTTCTTGATGTAGTCGGCGTGGCCCGGGCAGTCCACGTGAGCATAGTGGCGCTGCTCTGACTCGTATTCGACGTGAGCAGCGGCAATCGTGACGGTCTTGGTCGCGTCGCGATCGATACCGCCCTTGGCGATGCTCTTGTAGTCCTTGGCGGTCGTGCCGTACTTGGCCTGAGACCGCGCGGACAGCGCGGCCGTCAGGGTCGTCTTACCGTGGTCGATGTGACCGATGGTGCCGACGTTAACGTGCGGCTTCTTACGCTCGAATACTCCTTTGGCCATGGCCGAAAACCTCCAGATACCAGTAGTTCCTGCGGATGATTGGGTGCTGCAAGCCAGCCTCAGGACAAAGCAGGCCAGACAGGCGATCGCCCGATTCCACTTTTTTATAACAAACGGGCGAACACAAGGTTCGCCCACAGTCTCACACGTTTTTGAGAGCTGGCACTGGGGCTTGAACCCAGGACCTCCACCTTACCAAGGTGGCGCTCTACCACTGAGCTATGCCAGCGACTCCCCGGTCTGCGCCACAAAATAGCGCACCGGGACCGTGAAGGGCGGAGAGTATAAGTCGGGTCAAGACAATGTCAATCGGAAGGATTTGAAATTGTCCGCCCCCTTCGTCGTTCACATCCTCTTCCATTCCCATTCGGGGCTGCGGATGGCGGCCAGGACTTCTTCGGTGGTCATGGCATTGGCCGCACGCTGCCGGTTCTTTTCGCGAATCGCTTCCACTGCCGCCAGCTCAGCCGGATTCGGCTGATGCGGGTGCCGGTACGGCACCGACTGGCCCAGCAAAAGCGTCACGTACCCGCCCATTCCAAACGGATCCAGCGAGTCCATTATCGTAGGCGCCCAGTACGTGCCCGGCCCACTCTCCTGGTAATAGGCCGCGATTTCTTCGGCGCCGGCGAGGTCGGTCTTTTCCCGGCAGGCGCGCCAGAACGGCGTGTCGATGCGATCGTTGAACTTGTAGTGAATCGCAATGAAACGCCGGATGCTGTCCCAATAGCGTCGATGATGACGGTTGAACCCTGTCACGTCCCAGAAGCGCATCTGTCGATCGGAGGCCGCCAGCGTGTCGGCGAGCAACCGGCTTTGCATTGAAATTACGCCCAGCGCCGTCGCTTCCAGCGGCTCGACAAAGCCATTGGCATTGCCGATCGCCACTACGTTTTTCACCCATGCCCGCTCGTAACGCCCGGTAATAAATCTTACGACGCGTGTCTTATCGAGCCGAGGACTGAAGGCGCGCAGCTCCTGCTCGGCCTGTTCGTCGGTAATAAAGGCAGAGCAATAGACGTAGCCTCGATTGATGCGATGCTCGTGCTCGATCTGCCAGAGCCAGCCGCTGTTCATCGTCCCGCAGGTTGTGAAAGGCTGGATCGGTTCATCAGCCTGGCGCGTCCATCCGCCAACGATCGCCCGATCGCAGAACAAACTGCTCTTGAACGGAACAAACGGCTCACCCAATGTCTTGCCCAAGAGCAGCGAAGCGAAACCGGAACAGTCGATATACAGATCGGCATTGATTGCCCGGCCCGATTTGAAGATCAGCGCGCCGATGCCATGTTCGCCGGGCTGTACGTGCGCGACGGTGTCTTCGAGAATTTCAATTCCCGCCTCGGCAGCCGCCCGCTCGAGAAAATCGACGAAGAAATGGTTTTCGACGTGATAGGCGATCGAATCATGCATCACCGGCATGCCATTTTCGTCGCGATCGAAGACGCGGTTCTGCGCCATCATCGCCATCATGGGCTCGGCGGTGTCCATGTCGCCGTTGCAATAATATCCAATGGCCTTGGGCAGTGGATTGATGATCGAATTCATCTGCTGCGTGCTGAACGTGTAATAGAAATGAGGCCGTTTTCCCCAGATGAACTTGAGGCCCATCTTCCACGTTGGCTTGGCGATCTCGTGAAGCTTTGCAAGGTTCACGCGCAGGTAATCGTGCAGCATGTTGGTCAGCGCGACGGTGGATCCTTCACCGACGCCGATAATGCCAATCTCTTTAGAGCGGACGACCATGACGGCCAGGTTGGGCATGCGCGCTTTGAGCGCAAGGGCCGACAGGAATCCGGCACTGCCGCCACCTAAGACCACAATTCGATGGATACGCTGCGACTGATCGGGCATGTCTTGGGCCATTATAAAATAAGAGACTGAACTTACGATCGGCTTTGGATCGTACGATCTTCAGGCTTATCGAGTTGCGTCGCGCCGATGAATTTTGTTTCGGGACAAATCAGGCCTGCCTAACGCGACCCTGGGCGCGGTATCTATAGTATAACGGATGTAGATATCGGCCTAATGGAATGGGTGCGATCGCAAATTGAGAGAGGCGTAATGCTCACATCGACGTGGTATCGGCGGGCGTGGATTGGCCTTGCCCTTCTGCTTTCGACGGCCCTGCCGACGCTGGCTAACACGCGGGACGTTCGCGTTCCATTGAAGAATGGCAAGCTTCATGTCGCCGACCTGTCGGCGGCGGTGTGCCGTGCGATGGATTTGCCTTCACTGCATCTGGGTCGCGGCGACTTGAAGATTCACAGCGTTGAAGGGCGACTTTTTGTTGAGGCGGTGAATGTTTCGCTGGCCAGCGCCGGGCATATCAAAGTGGAGCCGTCGGCGGTGGTGTTGACGGTCGATCTCGATCGATTGGCCTCCGGTTGCGACAACATGAGCCGGGCCATTCGCGTGCTGGCGGCTGAAGAAAATCCCAAGGCGGCAGCCGCCCAGGCAGCGCGCTGGGGTTTATTCATGCCGGCCCAAGTCGATCCTTCGCGACCACTGGTTGTGCTGGTTCACGGCTTGGACAGCGATCGAGGAACGCTTCAGCCCATGGCGCAATTACTGGGCCACGATGGCCAGCAGGTCGCCTGCTTTTGCTACGCCGGGGATCAACCCATTGAAGACAGCGCGGAAATTCTTGGAGCACAACTTCGCGCGCTTCATGAGAAGTATCCGGCAATGAAAATCGACCTCGTGGCCCATAGCATGGGCGGACTGGTCGCGCGGGATTATGTCGAAGGGCCAGCCTATGCGGGCGGAATCGATCACCTGATTCTCGTCGCGACGCCCAACGCCGGCTCAAGCTGGGCCCGGCTTCGCTGCCTGCTGAGCGTGCAGGAGCAATATCGCCTCTGGCGAAGCGATCCCGCATGGAGCCCGATGTGGTGGTTCACCGAAGGCTTCGGCGAAGCCGGCCGGGAATTGACGCCGGGCTCGCCCTTCCTGAAAAAGATGGAGACTTTCCATCGTCGGCCTGATGTCCGTTATACGGTGATTGTTGGAACGCAGAGCCTGACCAGCCGATTCAGTGCCGAATGCTTTAATGACGCTTCCGGCTGGATCGGCGGCCGCATCGCAAAATGGTGGGTTTTCCGCCAGATCAAAAATGGACTCTCGCATGAAGCTGGCCGATGGCGATCCAGCACCGGCAACAGCGACGGCCTCGTTTCCGTCGAAAGCGCAACACTCCCCGGCACGCACGACGTCGTACGCATCCCTGCCGATCATGTTGCCCTGTTTGTTCCCGTCGATGGAAAAGTCCCCGCTGCATACGAAGTGATCCGCGAACGCTTGCGAAGCTGATGGAGCGTGAAAGCATGGCAATTGAGCTGAGTGTCGAGACTCAAAAACGGATTGAGGAGAAGCTCAAGAGCGGCCGATATAGCTCCGCCGACGAGTTGATTTGCGCTGCTCTTGATGCGCTAAACGAATTTGAATCCGAGGGCTTGGACGAAGAAACGCTTAAAGCAATTGAACGTAGCGACAAGCAGATCGAACGTGGTGAGTTTTACGATTGGAAGGATGTAAGGGCGCGGGTGCTCAAGAAATTTCTTGAGGACTGATGCGCTGCGGCGCCTTACTCAATCCGCCGGCTCGCTGGGGGCGGCTTTGCGATAGAGATCGAGATAGAAATACATGAGCCGGCGGCCGTGGATTTCGCGGGAACGCTCGAAGTGAAACAGGAATTTCTCGCACAGGTGGATCGTCGGCTCGGGCTCGACGAATGTGTCGAGGGTGATTTTCAGATATTGCTGTTTGGCACAGAAACGCAGCGCCGTTTCGATCAGGGCGCTTCCGATGCCTCGGCGGCGCGCTTCCTTTGCGACGCGCAACCGGCGGATTTCGCCGACTCCATCCTCGTAATGTTGCACGCCAATCATCCCCAGCACGGATCCACAGCTGTCGCAGGCCACCCAGAAATGGCAGCCATCGGACTCCATGTAGACCTTCTGGATGTCGTCGATATCCAGCGCGATGTCGTTGTCGGCAAGGGTGCCGCCAATGAGCCCATCCTGATAGAGCCGCTTGCAGGCCGCCGCGTCTTCTGGCTGGAAACTTCGTATCACAAAACCCGGTTGCGGCTGCGCACTCATGCCATGGAATTGTAGCCATGAAAGGCGATTGGGATTCGGTCGTTGATTAAACTTTTGCGCCTCGAATTCTTGTCGCAAAAACAAGCAGCGCGCCAGGATTGGCGCGCTGCTCTTTTGGCAATCAAATCACGGGCAGTGATCTTTCAACCAGCTCGGCGAATGTGATTGGCGATCCCAGCCGCCTTTGCAAGTTCGTCGGCTTTGTCGGTCTTTTCCCACGAAAAGCTGCCGTCGGAGCCGGGCGTTCGGCCGAAGTGACCATGCCGGGCCGTCTGCTTGTAGATCGGCCGGAGCAGGTTCAGGTGCTTGATGATGCCGCGCGGGGTGAGCGGGAAATGCTCGCGAATGAGTTGGGAAATCTGATCTTCGGGAATCACCGCCGTGTTTTCGGTGCTGACCGTCACGCTCACCGGCTGAGCGACGCCGATCGCGTAGGCAAGCTGAACCTCGGCGTTGCGCGCCAGTCCGGCGGCGACAATATTCTTGGCGATGTAGCGAGCCATATAGCAGGCGCTGCGATCGACCTTGGATGGATCCTTGCCGCTGAACGCCCCGCCGCCATGCGCGCCGCGGCCGCCGTAGCTATCGACGATGATCTTTCGGCCAGTCAAGCCGGTGTCACCATGCGGGCCGCCGACGACGAATTTACCCGTCGGATTGATGTGGAAAATGATGTCGTCGTTCCAGAGCTTTTTTGGAATCACCGGCCGGATGACCTGCTCGATGATCTCGCGCTTGGCCTTCTCGCTGACGGCGTCCTTCTTCTTATCCAGCACGCTCTCATCGTGCTGCGTTGAGATCACGACCGTGTGAACGCGCGTCGGGCGCTCATTGACATATTCGATCGTCACCTGGCTCTTGCCGTCGGGACGAAGCCAGCCAAGCTTCCTCTTCTGACGAACATCAGCCAATTTCTCCACCAGGCGATGGGCCAGGTGGATAGGCAGCGGCATAAGCATGTCGGTTTCGTCGGTGGCGTAGCCGAACATCAAGCCCTGGTCGCCGGCCCCCTGCTCTTTCGTGTCGTCCTCGGCTTTATCGACGCCGCGGGCGATGTCGGGCGATTGGCTGTGGATGGCCGTCAGCACCCCGCACGATTGAAAGTCGAAGCCAATTTCAGGATGGGTGTAACCGATTTCCTTGATCGTCTCACGAGCAATTTGGGCGGCATCGACATACGCCTGGGTCGTCACTTCCCCGGCAAGAACGACTTGGCCGGTCGTGACCAGCGTTTCCACCGCCACGCGCGATTTGGGATCCTGGGTCAGAATTGCGTCCAGCACGGCATCGGAGATCTGGTCGGCCACTTTATCGGGATGGCCCATCGTTACGGATTCACTGGTAAACAGGTGAGTCTTTCGGCGAAATTCAGGTGACACGGAGGCTCCTTGGAGGTTTTCGATAAGAAATCCGGGGAATAAGGCCGTCGGCGCAATGACACGCAGGGCGCGGCCGGCCTCAATTAAGGTGAAGAAATCTACAACCGACTTGGGGGGTAGGCAAGTTACTGATGGGAATTTCTAATGCGCCGCCGGCTCCACATTGCGAACAAATCGTTATTGGACTGAAACCTAATTTTTTCCAAATTTATTTAAAACAAATAGTTGAACTTGCAGTATTAGGGTATAGTATGGTTTCGCAGTCGTTTAATCGTACGCAGATGCGAAGGGGATTGGTCATGAGTGTTTGGGGCGTTTTGGTGCATTTGATGCACGACGTTCTGTCGTGAGATGCGAGCAAGTGAGCAGCGAATGAGGACCGAAGGTTTAGCCGCCCGGCTTGTCGGGCGCTTCTTCGATGGGAATCGGAGCGACGTTTTTATGCCCACTGGGCGGTGATGACCGCATGAGAATCACACCGGAAACACTAAAATCGGTTACAATCGAAGATCACTGTGACGGCAGTTTCCAATGCAGAACCTCGGTTGATGGCGAGTGCGGGCGCCCGGCCCGCGGTGGTGCCGCGCGCGGGGGCGACAGTCGTGAATCAGGCGCACCAAGGCACGATTGTGCCGCGGAAGTCGGCGACCTTTCCGCGATCGCGCGGGGCGCGATTTGGCGTGGCGCTATTGGCGGTCGCGGTATCGCTGGTGGTTCGGCTGATCGTCGGAAAAGTGATCGACGATCGCGGCGGGCCGTTCTTGTTCTTCACGCCGGCGGTGATGATTGCCGCCTGGTATGGCGGCACGGGGCCGGGGCTGCTGGCGACGCTGGTGAGCGTGGCGGTGGCCGATTATTTCCTGCTGCTGCCGCGCGGGAGATTCTCCTATTCCAACGGCGACATTCCCAACATCGTCGTCTTCATGCTGGTCGGCGCGCAGATCAGTTGGCTCAGCGGAGCGCTGTATCGATCGAAGCGGCGCGCCGAAGCGGATGCCGAATCGGCCCGGCAAAGCGAGCAATCCTATCGCACGCTGAGCCTGGAACTGGATTGGCGCGTGCGCCAGCGCACGTCGGAGCTGCAATTTCAGACGTCGCTCTTGCAGGCGCAGAGCAACGCATCGCGCGATGGGATTCTGGTGGTTTCCACCGACGGGCGGGTCATTTTCCGCAATCGCAGGCTGCTGGAGCTTTGGGAATTGCCGGCGGATGCGGTTTCGGGATCGATTGCGAATTTGATCGCGGCGATGCGCACGCGGTTGTCGGATCATCAGCATCCGCTGGGCGATGCGGATGTGCTGGCCGATCCGGAATCGGAGCAGCCGATCAGCCTGCAGTTCGAAGATGGTCGGACACTCGAGTGCTATTCCGCTTCGGTGCGCGATGCGGAGGGATACAGTTACGGGCGCGTCTGGTACTTCCACGATGTGACCGAGCGACGGCGCGTCGCCAAGCAGATTCTCGAAGCCAGCGAGCGGGAACGGCAGCGCATCGGGCAGGACCTGCACGACGATCTGTGCCAGCACCTGGCGGGCATCACGTTCCTTGGACGCGTGCTGCAGCAGAAGCTGGAATCGCGGATGCCGGGCGAAGCGGAAGCGGCGGCGCATATTGTGGATCTGCTCGAAGGCGCGGTGAGACGAGCGCGGGATTTGGCGCGCGGGCTTCAGCCGCCGTTATTGGAGACGGCAGGCCTTGGGCCGGCGCTGCAGGAGCTGGCGTCGAACGTGCAGGGAATGTTCCGCGTGCAGTGTCATGTGGAATGCGAGCATCCGCTGCCGCTGAGCGACAGCGCCGCGCCGCTCCATTTGTATCGTATTGTGCAGGAGGCGACGAACAATGCCATCCGGCACGGCAAGGCGCGCAACATCTACATCGACGTGGTTCGCGTGGGTGGGCGCGTGATCTTGACGGTCGAGGACGATGGCGTTGGAATCAACGACGAGGGCACGACCGAGGGCCTGGGGCTGCGCACCATGCGGCACCGTGCCCGAATGATCGGCGCGCTGCTGACGGTGGCCAGGGCGGAGGTGGCGGGGACAATCGTGACCTGCCAGCTTACGATTCCGCTCCTGCCCGAACCGCAGACACCACCCCCAGACGCACAACCATGAATCCACACCTGCCGAGCAAAGCGCGAATTCTGCTGGTTGATGATCATCCCATCTTGCGGCATGGCATGACCACCATGATCAATGCCGAGGAGGATCTGCTGGTCTGCGGCGAAGCGGATGGCGTGCAGACCGCGACCAAAGCCATCGAAGATTTCAAGCCGGACCTGGCGCTGATCGATCTGGCGATTCGCGACGGCGATGGATTGGAATTGATCAAAGCCGTGCGGACAAAATTCCCCCGGCTGCTGACGCTTGTGCTTTCGATGTATGACGAAGAGGTGTATGCCGAGCGGGCGCTGCGCGCGGGGGCGCGAGGCTATATCATGAAAGCGGAGGCGGCCAAGTCGGTGGTCAATGCGATCCGAGCGGTTCTGCGCGGCGACGTTTACGTCAGCGAGCAGATGGCCGCCAAGCTGGCGACGCGGAAAGATGGGGAAACCGGCCGGGCCGCGGGTGGAGTCGATCGGCTGACCGATCGCGAATTGCAGGTTCTGCGATGCATTGGCCGGGGCATGAGCGTCCGAGAAATCGCCGATGAGCTGTTCATCAGCGGAAAGACGGTCGAAGCCCATCGGGAGCATATCAAGCAGAAACTGAACCTCGTCAGCAGCGGTGAATTATTGCGTTATGCCATTGAGCATACACGAGTTCAGAGCTGACCGGCGACGCGGATTTGAATGTAGTCCGATAGATTTTGGAGGCAGACGATCGCGGACCAGAAGTTTCGATTTTCCTAAAAAAATAGGGGCCGGCCCCGATTGTCCGGCAGGTGGCCAACCGGATATTTTCACCTTACGGCGTTCCCGGGAAGGTAGACGAACCGGGGTGCGGCTCTGGAGCCATCTTTGCACCTGCTGTGAATTGACACCCTTGATTGGGATGGACACGGAGCGGAGGGGAGTCGGGGCGAGGGACGCGGAGCCTCTGCTGGCGTACCCTCGCCCTGTTTTTTTTATCGGCTATTTTGCCGATGGTCCGTTTTGCGGAAAGGCCCGGTGGTTTGCCATGACGCAACGGAGCGACTCCCAATACTTACGCTGGTTTGCCGATCGGGTCGAAGAGAATCGCCTGTCGGCTCGCGATCTGCCGGACGTCCTTCAATGGATGCTCCGCCGGCTGATCGAACCGCCGGCCATCTGCCGGCGCATGGTCCGGGAAATCATGCGGGACCATTCGCAATTGACATCAACTGATGTGGTGAAGTTGATTCGTCTCGTGGCTGAGGGACTGGAGCGGGATCACGATGCTTGGAAAAAGCAGCCGCCAGGGCCGAATTCGAAGGGGTGATTATCAAGTGCCGCGCCAGGCGCGGGTGACAATACCGTTCTTCACTTCGATATAGACCGTCCCGGCTTTTTCCTTGACGTCATTGCCGGCAAACAGCAGGAATACGGTTCCGCTGCTGTCGGTGCGCTCGGTGTAGTTGTATTTGTAGATGTGGGTGCCGTCTTCCAGTCGCTCGTCAACACTCGGCGGGCCGAGCGTGGCCAGGACCCATGACGATGTCGTCTGGCCTGGCTGGATCTGTTTCATCGTCGCATCCGAAACGTACTTGCCGCTTCGGCTCTGATTGGAATGCGACGTCACCAGGCAGCCGCCGGCAATCAGCGCCGCCAGCAGCGCACCAGTCCAGCCGAATCGTGTAATTACTGAGATGTTGTTTCGCTTCATTTGTCCAGCCATCCTTCAAATCCTCTGACACGCGAGCGGCCACAAGGATAGCATATTGAACCGCGAGTGCGACAAAAGCCCCTATGTTATGTGATCTATCAGAGCCGATTGATTGGGAAATTCTTTCAGATCTTATGGTTAGGCCCTTGCCTTGGCTCGCGCGCCTTTGGCTGATTTTTCCGCCGGAGGTGATGGAGCGGTGTGATCTTCCTCGATATCACGGCGTGCGGCGTCGAGCAGTTCCTGAGCCTGGGCGCGCGTGATATCGGTGACCCTTTGGCCCCCCACCATCTCCGCCAGTTCGTTTAATCGATCGGCTCCTTCCATCACGCGTACTTTGGTTTCGGTGACCTTTCCAGACGATTCCTTTCGCACCGTCAGATGCCGATTCGCATAGCTTGCGATCTGCGGCAAGTGCGTGATGCAGAGCACCTGGTGATGCCCCGCCAGCGCGCGGAGCTTTCGCCCGATGACCGACCCGAGTCGCCCGCCGACGTTCGCATCGATTTCATCGAATACCAGCACGCTGATGCGATCGCCCTGCGCCAGGATTCCCTTGAGGGCCAGCATGATCCGTCCGATCTCGCCACCCGAAGCGATCTTGCGCAACGGCTGCGGCGCGAGACCCGGATTGGTCTGCACGACAAATTCGATCGCATCGAATCCACTGGCGCTGGCCGGCAGGTCCTGCGACGCCAGCGCGCCCTGAGCCGGCGCGAAAGTCACCGTGAAATTGACCTTGTCCATCCCCAGTTGTGCCAGTTCCTTCTCGACCAGTGGCGAAAGCCGACGCGCGACCGCCTGACGTTGTGCAGAAAGCTGCCGGCCCGTTTCCTCCAGTTCCTTCAGAGCTGGAGCGAGTTCTTTCTGAAGCTTGTTCAGATCATCGGTGGCGCGTTCAAGCTCCACAATCTTTCGGCCAATCTCTTCTCGATGTGCGATGGTCGTCTCGATCGGATCGCCATATTTATTGAGCACGCGATTGAGCGTGTTGAGCCGATCGGTGACTTCTTCGATCTCGCCCGGATCCAGATCGAGCTTGTCAATATAGCGAGACAGATCGAATGCCACTTCTTCCAACGCAATGCTCGCATCGCGCATGCTGTCGGCCATGGGCCGAATCTGCGGATCGAGGATCGACAGCTCCGCCAGGATCGCCCCCATCATCTTCAATCGCTCGAGCACCGCCCCATCCGTCTCGTACAGTGCCGAGTGAACGGCTCCGCTTTCCTTCTTGAGCTTCTCGAGATTCTGCAACATCGAGGCGCGCGATCGCAGCTCTGCATACTCGGCAGGATCGAGCGCGGCTGAGTCGATTTCGTCTGCCTGAAATCGATAGAGTTCGAGCTGCTGATCGCGCAAGGCCCGATGGGCCGACAGCTCATTGATGCGCTGCCTCGACTCTGTGACGCGTGCGAACAGCTCGTGATACTGCTGGCGCAGCGGCAAAAGTCCGCCGAAATGATCAAGCACATCCATCTGATTGGAGGGTCGCAGCAGATACTGGTGATCGTGCTGGCCATGTACATCCACCAGCAGATCGGCAACCTGTTTGAGCATCCCCAGCGTGATCGGATTGCCGTTCAAGCTGACCGAGCTTCGACCGCTGGCATAGAGTCGCCGGGTAATCAGCAGTTCTCCGCCGTCGGCGACCACGGGAGCATCCGTCAATCGTTGAATCGCCTCGAGCAACTGCGGATTACGAATTTCGAAGACGCCACTGACTCGCCCTTCGTCCGCTCCAGGGCGCAGCATCTCCGCAGGATTCCGCAGGCCAAGAAGGATCTCAATCGCTCCAATGACCAGGCTCTTGCCAGCCCCGGTGGCTCCGGTGAAGCAATTGAGGCCGGCATCCAGCTCCATGCGCACGTCAGAAATGACGGCCAGATTCGAAATGTGCAATTCGCGCAACATGTGCTAACGATCAGGGAACTTCGATCGATAGATCGATTGAGGTGCGGCCCCGCCCAATGTCAACTGACTTTACTGCCCGCTGCGACGCCCTCGGCGGGCGCCACCACAATGACGCGTTGGCTTGTCGGATCGCTGGCCGCCAGCAGCATGCCCTGGCTGATCTCGCCGCGCATCTGCCGGGGAGCAAGGTTCGCCACGACGACGATCTGCTTTCCAACCAGTTGCTCCGGCTGGTAATGTTGCCGAAGCCCGGCACAGATCTGCCGCTTTTCCGTCCCCAGGTCCACCTGCAGCACCAGCAATTTGTCGGCGTTGGGGTGCGCCTTACATTCCATGACAGTCGCCACGCGCAATTCAAGCTTGGCGAAGTCATCATATTGAACCGTATTCGAAGGCGTCGGGGTCGGCGTGGCTGGGTCCGGCATCGATTGCTCCCTTAATAATCCTGAAAACTCGCCCTTTTTACCGCACTGGCTGCCAACTTTAGGCGAATCGCGGCCTTCGGCCAAGTGGCCGCAGCCGAACCATTTTAGCTGGCCCACTGTTTGCATTGGATCAGTTCGTTGCGAATGGTCGCAACAAAAGGAGCGATAACATGAGGAAGCTTTTTGCAGTTGCGTTGCTCGGCGCTTCGCTGGCCACTTTTCCGATGCTGACAGGATGCGACGATCGTGGCACGACCACCGAGCATGACAAGACCACCGTGCAGCCGAATGGCAGCACGCAGACCTCTAAGACCAAGACGACCGAAACCCCAAGTGGGACAACCACCCACACTGAAACCCACACCAATCCGTAATCGCGCGACTGGCACGGTTTCTATTTTGGAAGTGCATCGGCAGCGGCGAGTTGGTTTCTCGCTCGTCCTGCCGGTGCTTCTTGCGCGCGTTCCTTTCTTTGCCGATGGCGATATGATCCGCAGATCGTTTGGGGAGCCGGTGCTCTTGTCGATTCGGCACGGCTGCTTCTGCAAGTATTGCGATCTAAATGGGCATCATGGGTCTATATCCACTCAAGTTCGAGCCGCGACTCGTTGAAAAGATCTGGGGCGGCCGGA
>JANWHF010000283.1 GCA_025450555.1 Tepidisphaeraceae bacterium
ATCGTGACGCATTTGAGTGTGTGCAGTACCGCCATCGCAGAACCTCCGTGCGACGTTGCCGCAAATGTCATGCATCGAATGAAAAATCTCGAGAAGAAGTGCGAGCTTCTTTGAGCTAAAGCATGTACCGTGCCCGGCTCACGCCCCATTGGACGAAGCGGTCCCAGCGGGGCCGGCGGCGCCAGGCTTCCAGCCGAATTCGCTCAGAAAAGTTCATGTCATTGTCAAACAGATCGGCCATCTGCTTACTAAATTCTGGAGAGCGAACGATTGCCGACAACTCGCAGTTGTATTCGATGCTGCGATAGTCGAGGTTGGTTGAGCCGACCACCGAAAGTCGCTCGTCGATGACCATCGTCTTGCTGTGGAGGATCACGCCCTGGCGTTCGTAGATTTCGACCCCTGCCGATAACAGCGTTTCATAAAACGAACGTGCACAGATACGCACAAGAGCGACGTCGCACCGCCCCGGCAGCATCAGTCGCACGCGCACCCCACGCCGGGCGGCTTTGCATAATCCGTCGATCAGCGGATCGTCGGGGGCAAAGTAAGCCATGGTCATCATGATGCTTTGGCGGGCTTCGCGAAGCGTGCGATAGAGAAACGATCGCAACGGGCTGTTGAGCGTCGGCGCCAGA
Organism: Tepidisphaeraceae bacterium; assembly: GCA_025450555.1. Taxonomy (GTDB): domain Bacteria; phylum Planctomycetota; class Phycisphaerae; order Tepidisphaerales; family Tepidisphaeraceae; genus JANWHF01. The sequence goes on from JANWHF010000283.1 coordinate 639, forward strand.
GCCATGAGGCCAAGGTCACCGTCGTATAAATTGTCAATCAATTCTGTCTTGCGGATGCGTCCGCCGCGCTTGATGTAGTTCCAGGTTTGCGCGAACGCGCGACGGAAGAGCTTTGCCCCCGGCCCGACGATGCCGATAGCGCTGTCGCGCCACAAATCACAAGGCTCTAGAACCTGCGGAACAATCCACGGACCAGCGTATTCGTTGCCAATATTGAGGCCACCCAGGCCCGCGATCTGATCATCGATCACCAGCAGCTTGCGATGATCGCGATTGAAAGGCCGCCAACTGTACTGGCATTCCCATGGCCGAATGGGATGAAACGTCTGAACGCGCACGCCAGAGGCGCGCAGCATTCGGAACATCCGACGATCAGACTCGATCGATCCAAAAGAATCGTAAATGACGTAAACCGCGACGCCCCCGCGCGCCTTTTTCGCTAGCAATTCCGCAAAGGCCCGGCCCGTCTGGTCGCTGGCGAAGATGTAAACTTCCAGCCCGATATAGCGCCGTGCCGATTTGATCGCTTCATATGCTGCTGCAAGACCCTCGCCATCTTTATAAAGCTGAACCTGCGTGCCATCACCGAGGGCCACGGAGGGCGGCGTGAGCCAGCCATCGTCGGCGGGGCCGGGTGCGACATTGACGCCGAAGGATTGTGAAGGTGGAGCAGCGTCGGCCGATTTGTGCGCGACACTCTGCGCGCGCGGCCCTTCGGTCGTTATCTTTCGCGAGATCGCGAGCTCCATACCTCGAATCATAGGGTACGACCGCGAATTCGTGCATGGGCAAAGTTGTCTTCCGACAGCCGGACATTCGCATCGTTGCCGCTATAATCGATCGACTCGACTCAATCAGAGGAATTCATGGCATTGTTTCGCGATCAGGTGATGAAGGCGCTCAGTTCGGTGCAGGACCCCGAGCTTCACAAGGACCTCGTCTCGTTGAACATGGTGAAGGACGTGCGGCTCGACGGGTCGCAGGTGTTTCTCAACATCGAGCTGACGACACCCGCCTGCCCGATGAAAGATGTGATTCGGCGCGATGTGGAATCGGCGCTGCGAAACATCGGCGCAGAGAGCGTGCATATTGACTTCAGCGCCAACACGCGCGGACCGGCAGGTCCGCCACGCGATGTACTGCCGCAGGTGCGAAATATTCTGGCGGTCGGTGCGGGCAAAGGTGGCGTGGGAAAATCGACCATGTCGCTCAATCTTGCCGTTGGGCTGGCGCGCAGCGGAGCGCGCATTGGGCTGATGGACGGCGACGTCTATGGCCCCAGCATGCCGACGATGCTCGGCATCAAGGGGCTTCCGCCGCAGCTTCGCGGCAATCGCGTCATTCCGTTTTTCGTCCATGGCATTCATGCCGTCACGCTCGGCGCGCTGGTGCCACCCGATAAGCCATTGATTTGGCGCGGGCCGATGGCTCACGGCGCATTCAAACAGCTTCTGCTGGACAACACGACGTGGCCGGATCTGGATTATTTGATTGTCGATCTGCCCCCGGGCACGGGCGACATTCCGCTTGCGCTTTGCCAGTTACTGCCGTTGACCGGCGCAGTAATCGTGGCGACGCCGCAGCAGGTGGCGCTGGATGATGCGACTCGCGCCATCAACATGTTCAAGCAACTGCACGTGCCGATCCTGGGCCTTGTGGAAAACATGAGCTATTTCGTCGGTCCCGATGGCAGCCAGCATGACATCTTCGGCCGGGGCGGAACCGAGCAGACCGCCGCGCAGATGGGATTGCCCTATCTGGGCGCGTTGCCGATTTTCACCGAGCTGCGGATCAATAGCGACAGCGGCAACCCGCCCGCCAATTTCACCGGCAATCCGACGCTGGCCGAGGCGCTGCAATTGATCGTCGGCAAGGTCGCCGGGGAGATCAGCAAGCGGAACCTCGAGCCGAGCGCGCCGGTTTTGAATATCATTTGACCCATGGAGGGGCGCGTATGACCGGCAACGATCTGCTTGCGATGGGTTTCAAGCCGGGCCGCACAATCGGCATCGCGCTGCGCCTGATTCCCGCCGCGCAAGCTGCGCTGGGCGATGACGGGGTTGAGCGTGAGCTTCGCGCCGTATTGGCCGATCCGGTGCGGAATTCCACGCATCCCTATTTCTCGGAATTGGCCGATGCGATTCGCGCCGAGCAGGAGAAGCCGATCTTCATCGAGCGACCCGAGCCGGCGCCATATCAGGTTTGGGGAAAAGACATCGATGCGCTGGCGTCCGAGCAGATTACTCGCGCCGTGCGACTCCCAGTGGCGGTGGCTGGGGCGCTGATGCCTGATGCGCATGTGGGATACGGCCTGCCCATCGGCGGTGTGCTCGCGACGGAAAATGCCGTGATTCCCTACGCGGTTGGCGTGGACATCGCCTGCCGGATGCGATTGAGCGTTTTCGACATTCCCGCAAGCGATTTAAATCGGCTGAATCAGTCGCTGGTGAAGATCCTGAAGCGAGAAACCAAGTTCGGCGTGGGCGCTCATTTCAACACGCCGCTTCAGCATGATGTGATGGATGAAGATTGGACCATCACGCCGCTGACACACAAGCTCTTCGATAAAGCCCGCGAGCAGCTTGGCACTAGTGGCTCCGGCAACCATTTCGTTGAATTTGGTATTTTCACGATCGATCAGCCCGATATGGGCCTTTCGCCCGGCACCTATCTCTCGTTGCTTTCCCACAGCGGCAGCCGGGGCACCGGCGCAGGCATTGCCGATTTTTATTCCAAGCTGGCGATGTCGAAGCATCCCGAATTGCCCGACGATCTGCGTCGGCTCGCCTGGCTCGATCTGGATAGTGAAGACGGACAGGAATATTGGGCGGCGATGAATCTCATGGGCAAATATGCCGCCGCCAACCACGAGCTGATCCACCAGCGCATCGCGAAGGCACTGGGCGAAAAACCGATTGCGAGTCTTGAGAATCATCACAACTTTGCCTGGAAGGAAAATCACAACGGGCGGGATTTGATTGTCCATCGCAAAGGCGCGACGCCGGCCGGCAAGGGCGTGATGGGTGTGATTCCTGGATCGATGGCTTCACCCGGATTTGTCGTGCGCGGGAAGGGCAATGCGGCTTCACTCGAAAGCGCTTCGCATGGCGCCGGGCGGGTGATGAGTCGCACAGCGGCGCGCGAAAAATACCGCTGGGCCCACGTCAAACCTCTGCTCGAGGCGGCCGGCGTGCAGCTTCTGTCGGCTGGAATCGACGAGGCCCCGGTGGTCTACAAGAACATCCACGAAGTGATGGCCGCCCAGTCGGACCTGGTCGAGGTCGTCGCGCGATTTGATCCGAAAATCGTCAAGATGGCAGATGCCGGGGAAAAACCGGAGGATTAATAGAATGTCTACCGATTCCTCCGCCTCGCATAAGCACACCAACGCGCTGATCCACGAGACTTCCCCCTATCTATTGCAACACGCGCACAACCCGGTGGATTGGCATGCTTGGGGCGAAGAGGCCTTTGCCAAGGCGGCCCGCGAAAACAAGCCGATCTTCCTGTCGGTCGGCTATTCCACTTGCTACTGGTGCCATGTGATGGAGCGGCAGAGCTTCGAAAATGAAGCGATTGCCGCCGAGATGAATCGCTTGTTTGTGAACATCAAGGTGGACCGCGAGGAGCGGCCGGATGTCGATCAGCTTTATATGACGGCGGTGCAGGTCCAGACGCGCCAGGGCGGCTGGCCGATGAGCGTTTTTCTTACCCCCAGGCTCCGCTACTTTTATGGCGGCACCTATTTCCCGCCGACTGACGCTTATGGCCGGCCCGGATTTCTGACGCTGCTGGGTGCGATCTCCGATGCCTGGCATAATCGCCGAGGCGATGTCGAGCAGACGGCTACGCAGTTCCTGCAGATTCTTCAGCAATCTTCTGAACCGCCAGCGCCGTCTGAGCCGGTGACATTCGATCGAAGAGTCATTGAATCGCTGATCGAGCAAAGCACATCCGACTACGATCCCCGCCATGGTGGCTTTGGCGGCGCTCCAAAATTCCCGAGGCAAACGGTTCTCGAATTGCTGCTGGCCTTCCTTAAGGACGACGGCTCAAAGCAGAGCGATCTTCGCGACCGCACGGGCCGCCAGTTGATTCACACGCTCGACGCGATGGCAGACGGCGGCATTCGCGATCATCTGGGCGGCGGCTTCCATCGCTATTCCACCGATGCCCGCTGGCTCGTGCCGCATTTTGAGATCATGCTCTACGACAACGCGATGCTCGGCTGGATCTATGGCGAGGCCTTCGCGCAGTTCCGCCAGCCCCGGCATGAAAAGGTGGCGCGGGGGATTTTCGATTTTGTCCTGCGCGAGATGACGTGCCCCCAGGGCGGCTTTTACACCGCGTTTGATGCTGAGGTGGATGCTCAGGAAGGGCTGTCTTACCTATGGACGCCAAGCCAGATCGAAGCCGTATTAGCGCGAGAGGACGCGGAGCTCTTCAATCGCGTTTACGGCGTTTCCCGCGGGCCGAATTTTGCCGATCCACATCATGGGTCGGGTCAGCCAGACCAGAACATTCTTTTCCTACCGACGCCGCTCGACGATATCGCGGCTGAATTGAAGATCGATCAGACCGAGTTGGAGACGCGTCTGGCACCCATGCGCCAAAAACTTCTGGCGGCGCGAGCACGGCGCAAGCAGCCATTGCTGGACACGAAGATCCTCACGAGTTGGAACGCGCTGGTGATCCGTGCGCTGGCACATGGTGGAAAGATATTCGGCGAGCCTCGTTACATCGCTGCCGCGACAAAAGCAGCTGACTTTCTCTTGAAATATCACCGTCGCGATGATGGCGGACTCTATCGCACGAGCCGGGACGGCAAGACCCGATACAGCGGATTTCTCGACGATTATGCGGCCTTTGCGCAGGCGTTGCTCGCCGTTCATGATGCCACGCAAGATTCACGTTGGCTCGATCAAGCCAGATCGATCGCGCAATCGATGCTGACGCGATTTGGCGACAATCGCCCGGGCCTCTTCTTCACCGACGCGGATGCAAAGGATCTTGAAGTCCGGCAAAAGATGGCCACCGACAGCCCACTCCCGAGCGGAAACGCGTTGGCAGCTCTTTCACTGTTGGAGCTTGGCGAATTTGATGCCGCCGAGCGCATCATCGGGGCCTTTGCCGCACAGATGTTGGACTATGGCGCTGGCATGAGCGCAATGGTGCAGGCGGCGATGAATTATGTAACACGTCGGGGGCCGCTTCGAATCAATCCGGGCGAGCAATCTTTCCAAATGCCCATCCAATCGGCCGCGCGGGCCCCGGAAACCGTGCGGGCCGCGGCACGCTGGCAGACTGACCGTGAGATTCTCCTTTCGCTGGAGATTCTCGATGGATTTCATATCAACGCAAATGATGTCTCGTCAGTCGACGCACAACTTGTTGCAACGCGCGTTACCATGATCGGCCAGGACGATGCCGCGATTGAGTATCCCCCGGCTCAACTTCAGCGGTTTGAATATTCGGAGGATTCAATCCCAGTCTACAGCGGGAAGATTCAGATCCTCATTCACCTGCCCGACAAATCCGCTCGCAGACCATCGCAACTGAGCCTGACATTCCAAGCCTGCAGCGATTCCGCCTGCCTCGCACCGGTGACGCGGACGATTGACGTGTTGGAGTAACTCAACCCCTGCTTACCTCGCCGATGGGCGGGCATATGATGGGCTCATGAAATTTCGCAAGCCGCCGCTGAGGATCCAGGTAACAACGCTTTGGGATTACCCGTCGCAGCATTATGGCCAGGGAACGCAGGGTGACCCGAATTACCGCGGGGCCACGCCGAGCTACATCATTTGGAATCTGCTGTCGCGATACACTCGGCCCAATGATCTGGTGGTCGATCCGTGTGCGGGGAGTGGGACGACGCTGGATGTGGCACGGGATCTGGGGCGACGGGGGCTGGGGTATGACGTGCATCCGACGCGGAAGGATATTTTTCGGGTCGATGCGCGGTCGCTGCCGCCGGAGTTGAGCGAGAAGGCGGATTTTGTGTTCATGGATCCGCCCTATTCGACGCATCTCGATTATGGCCCCGATCCGCGGGACCTGGGCAAGCTGGATGCAGCCGGCGGGGCCTATTACGAGGCGATGGCGAAGGTGATCGAGGAGATCAATCGCATCCTCAAGCCGGACCGGTACATGGGGTTGTATGTCAGTGATTCGTTTGTGAAGGGGAAAGGGTTTTATCCGATAGGGTTCGAGCTATTTTCATTGCTTAAGCAGAAGCTGGAGCCGGTAGATATCGTTTCGGTCACGCGGCATAACAAGACTCTGGAGATGGGGAACTATCGCCGGGCGGCGGAGGAAGGAAACTTCTTTCTGCGGGGGTTCAACTATCTATTCATTATGTATAAGGTGTCCAAGGCGGGGCAGAAACCGCGAGAGCTTTTAACTGGGCAGAACGATCTGGCGGGCGAGCTTCATCAATCCGGCGCGGCAAAAAAATCATCGCAAAATACTGAAAAGCGGCCATAACCTTTGAAGGCGCATGGGGTCGAGAGGGCGCGGCAGGCAGTTGAATTGGGCGTTAATATGCGGAAGACAGAAACGCGCGGCGTGGCGGAGCTGACGCGCTATGGAAGAGAAGGCATTACGAAATTGTGAAATTCTGGATTCGACTGGGGCGTCTGGCGATAATGCGCGGCGGTTTCAGGTTCTCGTGCGCAACTGGACTACTCAGGGGTACTCTAGATTCAAACATAGGAGTCGTATGCGCAAAGGCATGTGGGTTGGGATAGCGGTATTGGCCGGGTCGGCGGTCGTCGCGTTTGCCGGACCTAAGGAAGATGTCCAGTCGGCGGCAAAGAAACTGGCTGCTGCTGACAACTACACCTGGACCAGTCATGTCGAAGGTGGATTTGGTGGCGATACGACCGGACAAACCCAAAAGAAGGATGAGTTAACCCATATTTCCATGACCTTTGGCGATAATACCGTCGAAGTGATCAAGGAAGGTGAGAAGGTCGCGGTCAAAACTGAAGACGGCTGGAAGAGTGCCGAGGAAGCGGCCCAGGGTGACAACAACGGTCAGCCCAACCCCGGCCGCTTCATTGGCAACATGATGCGCAACTTCAAGACGCCCGCGCAGCAGGCCGAAGAAGTCGCCGGCAAGATTCCCGATCTGAAGGAAGCCGACGGGGCCATCACCGGCGACCTTTCGGAACAAATCGCCAAGGACATGATGGCCTTCCGAGGCCGTCGTGGCGGGAATAACAACAACGGCCCGCAGATCAGCAACGCCAAGGGCTCGGTGAAATTCTGGCTCAAGGACGGCGCGATCACCAAGATGGAAATCAACGTCCAGGGCACCATCAATTTCAACGGCGACGATCGCGACATCAATCGTACGACTACTGTCGAAATTAAGGATGTCGGCTCGACCAAGATTGAAGTGCCAGCCGATGCAAAGGCAAAGCTCAAGTGAGATTCGGAGCAAAGCTCCAGTGACATATTTGAAGGGCGCGGGTCGAATCCGCCAGCCAGGCCGCTGCCTGTCGGTCTGGGAAGGCGATGTGTATTGATTCGATTCGCGCCCTTCTTTCTTTACCTCTCTTAAGAGCTGGTAACAAAACAGATCTCGCAGCGCGACAACGCGCGTCCGGAGCGCTCCGCTGTCGCGTCGCGGCTAACCTCGGCTCCTCAAACGTTTATCGAATTGTGTGGAAGCACTTCGCTCGCCGCGCTGGTGTGATTTACGAACCGTTTTGAGCGCCTTTGGATGCGAGAAATGAGCTGGTCGCGTGCCAGCGAAGTTTTTGAGTTACGTCAAGCACGCTCATGCCTCCTTTGTCGCGGGCATTGACGTCGGCACCATGGTCAACGAGGACTTTGACTAACTCCAGAGGGCTATCGTAGCTGGTATAGGCGGCAACATGCAGGGGCGTGTCTCCCTTTCCATCGCGCGCATTGACGTCCGCACCCTTTGACAGCAAATACTCCGCACTCTTCAAGCTACCGTCAATGGAAGCACTGTGAAGGGGCGTCATCTTCTCGTCGCCACATTTGATATTCAGGTCCGCCCCGTGCTCAACGAGGGCCTCGGTGACCGGCAGCATGTGATCGGCCAGACTGCCAGCACTGTAGAACAGAGGAGTCCCGCCTTCAGAGTTCTTCTGATTGACGTCCGCGCCGGCTTTAATCAGCGAGAGTGATGTTTCTACATCCTCATCGCGGATGGCGCGGATCAACGGGGGATCATTCGGATGCTCTTCCAATTCCTGCGCGGTGAAGGTTCGGCTGGGGATGGATGCAGGGGCTTCGTAGGATTTGGCGCGATCGCTGGCGCTTCGATTGACCCAGGCGACGACGCCGATCAGCAGCACGATCAAGGTCACGAAGGGAATAGCGGGAATAGATCGTTCTTTATCGTTCGATGTCGGGGGAACAGAACTGCCTTGCATAACAAATATCCGATCCTCATGGACTTGCGGCATGCATGCGCCGCTCGTTCCACATCTGCAAATAGGCTGCCTCCACTTGCCGGACAAAGCGGGGCAGATCCATTAATCGCGAGCCGATCATCTGCTGCCTTATTAGTTGCGGGCGGAGGGCCAAATCCGCCGGACGAGTGGCAAGCTCGATGGCAATTTGTATGTAACGCTCGACAGAGTCGGCAGCCAGTTCAGGCATACCGGCGCTGGTCACAAGGCTGAGGCCTGACCGGGAAACGGGGGTCTGGCCCGCCAAGGTGACGACCGGAACGCCCATCCACAGTGCATCGCAAGTGGTTGTCCCACCACCCCATGGGAACGGATCGAGCGCAATGTCGATTCGTCCGTACAGCTGGAAATAGTAGCGCAGCGGCATTCGTGAGACAAATTCCAATTGCTGGGAATCAATTTCTGCTTCGGCAAAAAAATCGATTATGCGCTGCCGGTGCGAGCCGAGCGGGCTGTGCAGGAGGAGCTTGGACCCTGGAACCGATTGCATAATCTGTCGCCAGGCGCGCAACGTTGGCTCAGTGACTTTACAGAAACGGTTGAGGCAGCCGAAGGTCACAAAAC
>JANWHF010000284.1 GCA_025450555.1 Tepidisphaeraceae bacterium
CATGGGGATCAATCGTGTCTCAGTACCTCAAGCTGCTGACTCATTCCTGACCTGCCGCCCGTCCGTTATGCGTCGAGCGTTCCGCCCGTGACGAAGTCGCCGATGTGGCCGGCGTCGTCGGTTGCAGCGATTTCGATTAGAAGATGGCGGTGCATCGGGCGCAGGAAGTGGATGGGAAACGTCAGATTCACGGTTGGAGAATTGGGCCCGGCGGCGACGAGTCTGATCTGGCTCAGATCAATTTGCACATCGCCATTGGAAAGCGTCCCGTTTGCGCCGATTTTCTTTGCCGGTCCGAATTTGCCGCTGTGGGCGTTGTACAGGCTGATCGTCTGGGTGGCCTCGTCGAAGCGCAGCCACATGACGATGCCCTGATCATCGCGCAGGCGCAGGTCGATGGTGGTCAGGTCATGCCAGCTTGTGCCGGGGACGGTCCATTGGACCCCAAGGGTCGCGATACCCGAGTCTGGGACCGTCGTGTTCGCGCCGGTGAGCTGGAACGTGCCGATGCTCTGCTGCGATCGCCGGACGGTGATGAAATCAAATGCGCCGCAGGAGAATGATGCGATGGTCGGGGCGTCCATCACCAGTCGCAGGACGTGCGGCCCCTGGGTCAGGAGAATGTTGCGGGTGGTGACCAGGGCAAAATTGGTGTTGGATCCGGTGGCGGGAACGGAGAGCTGATTCGGCGTGCCGACCGGGGACCCGTCCACTTCAAGATGGAACAGCGCGCCGGGCGATGCGGCGGCGGCGCTCACATCGATGTCGTACTGCGCGTTGGCGGCGGCGAAAATGGTGTAAGAGAGGCTTTCCCCGACCTGGGTGTCGTCCACACGGAACCCGCCCGATGGGTTGGGGAAAATATCCACGCCTTCGTTGGGCCGATAGGCGCCGCCGGTGTTGGACGGAGTCGTATCGTGATAGGCGATACCTTCGCCGCCGGTGTCGAAGTTCTCGGCTTCGATGGTATTCCCAGTGCCCAGCGTACCGCCGTCGATGACCACCGGCGTGCCGAGGAACGGAAGCTGCGGGGAGAACGAAACCGTCAGATTGTAGTTGGTATCGACTTCGCTATGGACGATCGCCAGATAGGTCTGAGGGGAGACAACAAGCCCCTGGATGACGTCGTTGCCGGGCGCGCCGATGGAAGTAGCCTCGCCGAATTCGATGGTATTCGAGGTGCCGTCAACAACGTCGGTTATGGTGCTGCTCGTTGAACTGCTGCCGGTTGAACCACCTTTTGTAGTTGGCACGACGAGCGGAACCAGTTGCACGTAGGCGGGCGCTGCCGCGCCGGTCAGGGTCGCGGAGAGCTCGCCAACATTCCCGAGCGTTATGACGCCGCCGGAGATCAGGGCGCTCACGTTAACGCGGAAGAAATCGTCGTTATCGATTCGACCCACGAATTGCGTGGAGGTTGAAAGCGAACCGGGGCCCGGGCCCAAAGTCCCCAGCGTCGCCGCCGTCGCGGAGCTGTTTCCGGCGGCATCGGTCGAGATGGCCTGAAGGGACATGCTATAGGAGACCTCGCCCGTGAAGCGCAGCACATGAACGTAATAGGTGCCCGGGTCGATCAGTGAGACGACCAGGGGCGGGGGCGGGACGTTTGCCACTGGCGAAAGCGTGGTTGCAAGCACTTCGCCCGGATCGATGACTCCGTCGGCGTTCCTGTCTTCAATCAGCTGAATGATGGCTTGCCCGGTGGCAAAGGGCGTCTGCTCGACGAACACGTACGGCCCTGAAGCCCCGACCGTGAAGCGATAAAAATCGTCCACATCGTCAACCGCATTGATCAATCCATCGCCGACGAAGTCCGTGACTGTTTGCGGTGCGCCCAATACACCCAGGTCCCGTGCCTGGCCCTCGGTGTTTCCGGCATTGTCCACCGGGGCGGAGGCCAGCGAGAGGCCATAATTGGTTCCGACGGGGTCCGTTGAAGTCACCGCCAGCAGCCATGTTCCAGCGGACGGCAGGTTCACGGAGAGCCGCGTGCTTCTTCCCGAGATCGGATGGGAGACGAACAAAATTTCCCGGCCCTCGAGGATGCCGTCGCCACTGAGGTCCTGGCCGACGGCGACGGTGATCGGGTCGGCGACGGAGCCGAGGAAGGCGTTCAACTGGATCGGAGAAGTCGTGGAGACTTTGAAATAGTCGGTTGCGTCGCCGGGGCCGATCCATTCGCTTGTGGTGGCGGAGGCGCCGCTCAGCCCCATCAGCCGGGCGGTGGACGCATCCGATCCGGCAAAATCGGCGTTGATGGTCAGATCATATTGCGGCGTACCTGCGGTGCGGAAAACGCGAATCAGATAGGACCCCGGCGCGACCCTGGCATCGATAGACTCCGCAGCATTGCCGGGATTGTTGCTCAATGCGACCTGTTCGCCGGCATCGATCTGGCCGTTGCCATTGAGGTCGCGGCCGATTTGGAGGTCGGCATTCGTGTTGAGCGCGGTTGCGGGGAACGACGCCTGGATCGTACCGGTGGCATCCAGATCGAATCGATAATAATCGTCCACGTCCGTGGCGCTGACGGTGTCGGCAACGTGCATTGAGCCATGGAAGGAGCCGCCGACATCGAGATTGGTGGGTGAACCGGCCGGACCGCCTTTGTCGGTGTTGGTGTTGGACAGGCTAAGGGTGTAGGTCCCTTCGCCGCCGATTCGGCTGACGCGAACATAGTAGGTCCCGGTCAGCAGGCTCGCAGAGAGGTGAACGTTCCCGCCGTTGAACGTCTCCTGCGAAGTCACGACTTCGCCGGAGTCGATCTGCTGATTTCCGTTGGCATCGTTGATCAGTTGGACGAGGTAGTCCGTGCCGGCTGACATGCCGCTCAATTCTGCATTGAATACAAAGGGTCCTCCCTGGACCGTCGAGAACTTGTAAACATCCGTCGGGTCCAGGGTGCTGAGCGAATCGGTATGCTGTGCGGGAACAGCGCCGACGACTCCAAGATTGGCAGGTGATGCGATGGTGTCGCCGCCGAAGTCCGTTTGGGAGTAGGTGAGGCGCAGGCGGTAATTGCTTCCGCCGGCGACAATTTGAGAGCCCGTGAGAAAGCCGCCGCCGACGTCCAGCCCATAGCTCCCGGGCGGGAGGTTGCTGGTAATATTTCCAATCGATCCGGGCGTTAGAGGCGTCTGGCTGGCAATGGCTTCATTGTCTTCGAAGACACCATCGTTATTTGTGTCGTGGTAAAGAGTAAGGCTGGCGTTGACGTCGCCGCCCGCCGGGTCGGCCGTCAATCCATCGAGCTTGGCCGATACCGATCCGGCGAAGGGAACGTCGAAAAGATACATGTCGTCGGTGTCGGCAATATGATTGATGATCGACCGATCTGGCCAACCGACAAAGTCCGCAAACGTGGCGGTGCCGGCGGACAGAGTGCCGATGTCTGCGCCGACGTTGCTCAGGAAACCGATCGGCGCCGGCGGGCTGTTGTGGAATGCCGCGGGGGCGTGATCAATTGAAAAACCGAGGTGAATCGGCAGGTCTGGGCCGCCGGCATTGGCGACATCAAGGGTATACGTTCCGGCCTTAAGGTTCACTTCAAGAGACTGGTCCGCCTCGCGGTGGGTGCCATCGCCGTAGCTGCTGGGGCCTCCCTCCAGGGAAATCCAGAAGTTACCGACTCCAATGTCACCGATCTCTAGAGCGCGCGACATTTGGATCTGCGCTTCGCAGTCAGGAACGGTGAATTGGAAAGAGGTGAGGCCGTCGGACGTGAACGTGCCCTTGGCCGTCTCATTGGGAAAATAGAATCGGCCGGTGGTCATCGTGCCAAGGTTGACCGAGAGAAGCCACCGGGGTTCCAGAGGCTCGCATAAACACGGCCTCCTCGACGATGCCGATCTTGTTTTTCGATCCTGAACGTTCCGCCCGAGCCGCCGCAGCGTTGCGTCCGACATATTTTTCCCTCCACAGCCAAAGAAGAAGAATGGAATATCAGAATACTGCGAGAATGGGTCGCTTCGCAAGAGAAATCGCCCGCGGGTTGTTGTGCGCAGATAGAAATGTCACCTCTTAGCTCAAATAGAAGTGTCACCCCGATGGCTGGGTTATTGCAGCCGGGATGGATGAACTTCGGATGTCTTTGAGTGAACGGATTCGGTTGGACGCGTTGAATCGAAGCAGACAAACGGGACAGGGTGCGCCGGCAAAGCCGGTGAGGTGCAGTGAAAGCAGACAAACGGGACAGGAATTCCATGGACGCGTAAAGGATGGCGTGGTGGTTTTCGAGGACGGAGCTCCTCCGGAGGGCGTGGAGGTGCGCGTCGAGATTGTCTCGGCGGCGGATGAGTCGCCGTCCATCTGGGACAAGCTCAAGAAATAGTCAGGAAGCGTCAAGGGGCTCCCACCGGACATGGCGCGCAATCATGACAAATTCGTTCATCGTCAAGGGTTCCGGGTTCTGGGCTGCGTCTCTGTGTTCGCCGAATCTCGCCATCGAAAGCCAATCCCGCGCAACACGAGAAGTCATGCGGATCACGCGCCTACCGAAGCCGGAAACGCGATCGTTTAAAGCGCGATCTTTTTTCGTGAGGAGTTCTACCGGCGAAGCAGCCGCATGTAGGTGCGGATACAGGCTTCGACCTGGTTGGGCTGCCAGCGGTAGTGATTGGGCGTGACTTGATCCACCATGATCGTAAGAGTCCGGTCCGGATGCTCGACGACCTGAATCGTCTGCTCGCCGGGCGAGGACGACATCAGGATCTTACCGGGCAAGCCTGTTTCCTGAACCGGGTGGCTGGTCGTGTACTCCATGCGGCCTCCAATTGGCGTTCCGAAAAACCTTACTAAGCATTTTCGGTGCCGCCACCCGCCAAAAATCTTAACTTCGGTGCCTTATCCGCAGTGTCCATGTCGCTCCAAGGCCACAGAACACATGCGATTAAGATCATCTCGTGAAAGACAACCCAGCCTTACTCCGAACATGGGCGGGTGCGAGCGGAAAGCCTCATCGCTTTGACAAGTATCGACTTATGGACATTGGAGCGGAGAGGTCTCGATTGCTCGCTTGGCGGAGACAGGCGAACGCCGCAAGGCTTTGCTCGTCTGCGCCTCGAGTCGACAGTCGCGATTGAAAAACTCTTTGACATCGCACATTTAAAAAGATCGCCCGCAGCCGATCGGCGACATTGCGGACAAAAATGGCGCGCCCCATGGCCGCAATGTCGCAATCCGCACAGGGCTGAGTTTGAATCCGCTGCCGGGTTCGCAATGCGCCTGAGGCGATGGAAATCGGCTTTGGCGTTCGCTACGCTCGGCGATGTGATGAACGCAGCTAATGTCCCCGATCTTCCGGCGATGCCAGCCGACATCGCTTCGCGCTGGATGCTGGATCCGCGCATTACCTTTTTGAATCATGGCTCATTTGGTGCGGTGCCGCGCATTGTGTTCGATGCCCATACGGAATGGCGGCGGCGCATCGAATCGGAACCGATTGAGCGCATCGCTCCGCTTCGCGGCGGCAGGGGATTGCTGGAAGAGGCGAAGAAACCGGTCGCCGCCCTCATGCGAATGCGCGGCGACGATTTTGGCTTGGTGACCAACGCCACCGAAGGTGTCAATGCCGTGCTGCGTTCGCTGGAGTTCAAGGCCGGCGACGAGCTGGTCACGACGAATCACGTTTATAATGCCGTCCGAAAAGCGATGCAATATGTCGCCCGTCGGCAGGGGGCGTCATACCGCGAAGTTGTCGTTGCGTTTCCGACACGCGGTGAAGATGAAATCGCGCAGGCAGTGATCGATGGACTAGGCCCCCGGACGCGGCTGCTGGTGATCGATCATGTCACCTCGCCGACCGCGCTGATCTTTCCCGTGGCTCGGATCACCCGCGCGTGCCGGGAGCGCGGCATCGAAGTTTTAATCGACGGTGCGCACGCACCGGGCATGCTCGATCTCGATGTGCCGGGAACCGGCGCGACTTATTACGCGGGGAATCTTCATAAGTGGTGCTGCGCTCCTAAGGGCAGCGGCTTTCTCTGGGTCGATCCTGGGCGCCAGCGCGATATCCATCCGCTGATCATCAGCCATCATCTCGATGAAGGCTTTGCCATTGAATTTGGCTGGCAGGGCACGCGCGATGTCAGTGCCTGGCTGGCGATTCCCGAATCATTGAAATTCCTAGCCGACCTCGGCTGGGATCGCGTCCGCCAATACAACCACGCGCTGGCGCTCTGGGCACATCGCTGGCTACCGGATCGTCTCAAGGTCCAGCAATGCAGTCCCGCCGACGGACATCTCCTTGGATCAATGGTGACTCTGCCGATGCCGGCTCCGCTCGATTCGCTGGATGAGACTCAGGCGTTGGCCATGCAGCGGCGGCTCTATGATGAGTATCAGTTGGAGATGCCGCTGATGGTCTGGAATGGCCGGTGCTATCTGCGGATTGCGGCACAGGTCTATAACACGCCGGCTCAAATTGAGCGGGCGGCAAGCATCGTCGAGAAAGTCGTCAATGAACGTCGTTGAGCTTCTTTTCCTGGGCACCGGCACCAGCGCGGGCGTACCGATGATTGGCTGCCATTGCGAGATTTGCACCAGCGCCGATCCGCACGACAAGCGCAATCGCCCCTCGGTGGTCATTTCCAACGGCCAGACGCGCGTGCTGGTCGATACGACGCCGGAGTTGCGGATCCAGTGCCTCACGCATGGCGTAGATCGGATCAATGCCGTCGTTTACACGCACGCCCATGCCGATCACATCATGGGATTGGATGACGTTCGGCGGTTCAATGCGATCCTCCAGGGGCCGCTGGATGTCTGGGCGGATGGCAAAACGCATCAGGCGCTCAAGCGATGTTTCGGCTACGCCTTCCAGGAACCTCGGCCGGAGATGAAAGTCTTTCGGCCGCATCTGGTGCCGCGTTTGATCGAAGGAACGTTCGAGATTGGCCCAATGAAGTGGCAGCCCATCCCGTTATTGCATGGCGATATGCCGATCCTCGGTTTCCGCATTGGGAAGCTCGCCTACTGCACGGATGTCAGTGAAATTCCAGAATCGTCCTTCGGATTGCTGGAGGATCTGGACGTGCTGGTGCTCGATGCGCTTCAACCTCAGAAGCACACAACTCACTTTTCGCTGGAAGAAGCGATCGAAGCCGCCCGTCGGATCGCAGCTCGCCAGACGCTTTTCACCCATATTGCTCATCGCATGGCCCATGAGCCGACCAATCGCAGCCTGCCGGAATCCATGAAATTGGCTTTCGATGGTCAGCGGGTGGAAGCGCGGTTGTGAGAATTAAATTCAGTTGCATTTCGCGAGCGGGTGGATCAACATCAGGAGCCAAGCCCGGTTAATAACAGTAGGGTCTGTCTGCCCAATCACAACACGAGGTCACCTCCATCATGCTGAAGAACACTCTTTCGCGGCGCAGTCTGCTCAAGCGCTCGGCGGCGACTGCCGCTGCGCTGGGCCTTTCCGGTCTGACGGCCAAATCGTATGGCGAAGTCGTCGGCTCCAACGAAGACATTCGCATTGCCGTCATCGGCTTTCACGGCCGAGGGGTCAGCCATATTGATGCCTATCGCAGGCTCAAAGGCGTTCGCCTGGTGGCGCTGTGCGATGCCGATGAAGCGGTGCTCGATGCGCAATACCACCGGCTGGAAAGAGGCGATGATCTGAAGCCGAAGCCGCGCCGCAGGCGCCCCTCGACCCAGCCCACCGCCTCGATTGACGATGCATTGCCGCAGGAGGAGAAGCGCGAAACGCCCAAGACCTTCAAGATGGACCGGTATGGCGATGTGCGAAAGCTCCTCGACAGCCACGACATCGACGCGGTCTCGATTGCCACGCCGAATCATTGGCATGCCTTGATGACGGTGTGGGCATGCCAGGCGGGCAAAGATGTTTACGTCGAGAAGCCCACGTGTCATGAAGTTTGGGAAGGCGAGCAGGCGATCAATGCATCCCGCAAATACAACCGCATCGTGCAGGCGGGAACGCAGTGGCGATCCATGCCGGACGTGTTTGAGGCTTTCGAATGGGCCAAGGCCGGCAATATCGGAAAGATCCTGGTTTCCCGCGGTCTGTGCTATAAGCGCCGCAAGAGCATTGGCAAGACTGAAGGTCCGCAGCCGATTCCAAAGACGGTCGATTATGATCTGTGGTGCGGACCGGCCCCCAAAACGCCACTGCGCCGCAAGCAACTGCATTACGATTGGCACTGGGTCTGGCCGACCGGCAACGGAGACGTCGGCAACCAGGGCATTCATCAGATGGACTTGGCTCGCTGGGCGCTGAGCAAGCCGACCCTGGCTCCGAGCGTGATCAGTGTTGGCGGGCGAATGGGATACATCGACGATGGCGAAACGCCCAACACCCTGATGGTCGTTCACGATTACAAAGATTCGTTGCTGATTTTCGAAGTCAGAGGACTCCCACACAGCAGCAGCGACGAGAAGATGGACAAATACCGCGGCGCGGACATCGGCAATATCGTGGAATGCGAAGGCGGGTACGTGCAGATCACCAACGGGCAAGGGTGCCACGCCTTCGACAAGGATGATCAGAAAATCAAGACGTTCGACGGCAAGAGCGTCGAGCGCGATCGCAACCACTTTGCCAATTTCCTTCGCGCCGTCCGCAGCCGACGACGTGCCGAACAGAACGCAGAAATCGTCGAAGGCACGATTTCAAGCTGCCTGTGCCACACCGGAAACATTTCCTACCGGCTCGGCAAGCATGAATCGCCCGACAACATTCGCGATGCCTTCAAGGCGGACAAAGCCGCGATGGAGACGTTCGAGCGCATGCAGCAGCATCTGGCGGCCAATGATGTCAATATTTCGATGGATGAATTGAGCCTCGGCGTGCCGCTGCAGATGGACGTCAAGAAGCAGCGCTTTACCAACAATGAAAAGGCCAACGCATTGCTGACCCGCAAATACCGCGCGCCCTATGTGGTTCCAGATCTGACTTGAGCTTCGCAACGCGTAGACGGATGTACCGATGCAACGAGCCGGTCCACCACGGACCGGCTCGTTCTGCAACGCGATCCATTGGGTGCCCGCGCTGCTTTGACCGGATGGAATAATTGGGCAAAACGTCCGAGCTATGGTCGATGACAAGCCGCTCCTCCTGATCGATACTGACAAAAATTGCGGTCCTGGCAATTTTGCCGACGCCCGCTTCTCCGTGCGCTGGGTCTACAACGGGGACAATTTTCGCCATGAAGCAGCGCAAAACCTGGAGATGGGGCTCTTATGCCCCCGCGCCAGTCCTCCCCGAACGCATGAGCAGCCGGGCCCGGCCATCGTTACGCCCAGCGCGTCGTCAGGGAAGGCAAAGACACGACCGAACAAGCCCGCGAAGGAGGCCAGTTCCATTTCCGCGAATGGCTCACGCTTGATTTATCAAACGGGCGTGCCGAATCGCTGCGCGCTGATCGTCGCGGCCTTCCGGTCTGCTCGATGGATCCGTGAATCGCATGGGAATCAATCTTCATCGAGCGGGAAAGCGTTAAGTGTTGTCGCTCTCGCCTGGCTGGTGGTGCGAAACACCAACCGGGGCAGCGTCGGAAGATTCGTCCCGCAGGAGCGATCGTTCGGAGAATTCCGGCAGC
>JANWHF010000285.1 GCA_025450555.1 Tepidisphaeraceae bacterium
GATGCCGCGGCTCCATCATAAGCCGGCGCGTCTTTCAGATAGACAAACACGTTTTTCAGCGTTCCATTGGAATTGAGGACGACCGATTCATCGGGGATCCCGCCGGGATGATGTTTGACGCAATCGGCAACCCACGATGTATCGAGCGGCGGGAGATTGGGGGCCTTGCCGGCAAAAATCACCCGACCGGAAATTTGCCCGGCGTGTTCAATCTTTGGCTGAATGGCCGGGGCCGTTGTTTTGTCCGCGGATTGATGGGCGGCGGGTTCCTTTTTCTCGCACCCGCTCAAAGTCCATGCAATGGAGATAACGAAGACGACGATGATCGAAAGGCGTCGCATTACCGCAACAGGATTGAAAGCAGGTTACTAAATTCGATCGATCATCATCGCCGCGAGCAATAGCGGCAGATACATGATCGAAGTCAGGAAAAGCTGTTTGGCTTCGGCGCGTCCTCGACGGATCGCACACAATAGTCCATAACCCGTGAACACCAGCCCCATAATGGCAGCCGACACAAAATAAATCCGCCCGGCCATGCCAATGACGTACGGCATGAGCGTGACGGCAGTCAAAGCCACGGACCAAATGACAATTTGGAACCCGGTTGAAAGCAGATCGCGATCGACGACTGGCAGCATCTTGAAGCCGCCCTTGGCGTAATCGTCGCGGTAGAGAATGGCGATCGCGAGGAAGTGGGGCATCTGCCAGAAAAACAGGATTGCGAACAGTGCCAGGGCCGGCATGTCCAGATGACCCGTTGCGGCCGTCCAGCCCATTGCCGCGGGAATTGCGCCGGGCACAGCGCCGACAATCGTGCAAAGCGTCGTGTATCGCTTGAGAGGCGTGTAGAGAAAGATGTAACTGCCGAGCGTCAACGCAGCGAGGAAACCGGTCAGTGAATTAACAAAGAAAAACAGTTCACTCAGTCCGACGGCCGCCAGCAACAGGCCAAAAACTATTGCCTCCCACGAAGCCATGCGGCCGGATGGAAGCGGTCGATCAGCGGTGCGATCCATCAGCACATCAAAGTGCCGTTCGAGATATTGATTGAGCGCACCCGCAGCGGCGGCGGTCAGTGCGGTGCCGACCAGCGTGTGGACCAGCCGACCCCAATCGCCCAGGCCGCGCGCAGCCATATAGTAGCCGACGGCGGTTGTGACAACGACCAGGAAATTCATGCGCGGCTTGGTCAGCTCGTAAAAGTCAGTGAGCCGACGAACCCGGGAGGCGCGCGTCGCCACGGCAGGGGTTTGAAGTTCAGGAATATCCGAAGTGATCGTTGTCATGAGAATCCGTATCAAACGTTCAAAAGCTCCATCGACGATCGCCCGAATACAGGCGCTTCATCCTGTCGAGCGACTGCAAGGTCCATTCTTCGATTCATCCGCATCAGTCGAACCGTCACGAAAAAGCTGGTGACCAACACCAGTGCGCCGATGGCCACATGAGTGCTGGCTACGTCAGCGGGCTTTCGCAGCAGAACGGTCAGAATGCCAAGCGTCACCTGTGCCGCGAGCAGAACAATCAAGGTAACCGCCGCCCAAGTCAACCCCAGGCGAGGCTTCGAGCCGAATACGGCCCATGAAAACGCGATCACCATGATGCTAACGAGCAGCGCCCCCAGTCGATGGCCAAAATGGAGCCAGATCTGCCAAAGCGTGACCGGGTCGAGGTTCAGGTCAAAAGCACGATGGTGGTTGATGGCGGCGAGTCCAGCATCCGTCACCGGTGGAAGCCATTTACCATACGAAAGCGGAAAATCGGGAATGGCCAGACCAGCCCCAAAGTGGCGCATCATCGCTCCGACCACAAGCTGAAGGAAAATAACGCCAACGGTCAGACCACCGAGCCAGATGACCAGTCGGGCCGGCGCCTGGTGGGCCGGTAAAGGCGGCGTCTGGATCCACCAGCGTGAGGTAACGATTGCGGCGAAGACTGCGAGGCAGAAAAACAGTTGAGCCGTGCAGGCATGGATGATCGCCAGGTCCAGATCTACCAGCACGACGCGCAGGCCACCGAGAATGCCTTGGAAGACGACCATCCCAAGCACGCCTGTGCAGAGCCATCGGACCCATCGCCGCGGCTCCCGGCGTCGGGAAAAATAGGCCACGAGGCAAACCGCCGCTGCGCCAGCAAGGCTGACCATTCCCTGTTGGACAGCAGACTTTGTGATAGTTCCCCACCCACGCGAACCGGCGACGACCAATAGCCCGATGCCGATCAGATCAAGAGCAACTACAACGCGTAACCATTTGCGAAAGCTTGTATTACGTCCCGATCCCCAGGCATTCAGCGCCAAGACAACCGCGCCAAACCCGACCACCGTTGCCATGAGGCGGTGGGTGTGTTCATAGAGCACGCCGCCGATCCATTGGTTCGGCGGAAAGAGGAACATGTTATAGCCGTAGCTATTGGGCCAATCGGGCACCGACATGCCTGCATGATGCGACGTGACCAGCCCTCCCATGAAGATGAGCGGGAAAGTCGCACAAGCCGTCAGTACGGCAATGATGTGCAAAACGCGACTGTATCCGGCACTGCGATTGTCAAGTGCCGGCGCGCGGTCCTCTAAATGGTCCATTGCAGGAATCAAAGTTGAACCGGTCAGGATACGTCGCCCATCGCATGGGCTGCAATGGGGATTTGGATGATACGCACATCGGTTGCACGGCATAAGTTCGGTGGCTGAGGTATTTTGTCGCATGGCCGGCATCTGGCTGGGTTCGGTTTTGTCTGAGTTTGAGGCGGATTTTTGTTGCTCCGTTGAAACAAAGCGCTATAACTGTATTTGAGGAAATTGCAATTTGTTACATCGATCAAAGGGGGGCGAGGAGGTTGCAACCGGTGAACTCGCTTCTTGCCCGGCGTCGCGCCGTCCAAGCCATTCTCGAATCGCTTGAAGCGCGGAAGTTGATGTCGGCTACTTTTGACGTAAACGGCGTGCAACCCGCCGCCCTAGACCAGCCCCAGATCAACGTCTTGTTCCGCAGATCGCCTGACGGTGCGCCGCTAGTGGCGACCGACGCACTTGGGGACACCTCGTTCACGGTTCAGTCCTTCCTCGACACCGGCACGAGCGGCATCCTTTTGAGTGAAGAAACCACAGCCGGTTTGGGAATTAACCAGATCTTCGATAACGGCACGCCGGTTAATTTTTACGATGTGGGTGTCGTTGGGACTGATGCGTTTAATGTTTCCGAACCTCTCTATGCCGACCTCTCTCCCTTTACTCCGGGCGTCGACGGCAGCGACGAATCCACCTACACGCAGAAGGGCGGTCCCTATAACGCCGAATTGAACCCGATCCCTGTTGCTCCAGTCTCGTCTTCATTCTCTTCTTCAGCTGATGAGCCCCTCGACATCGTTGGAATGGCAGTTCTCCAGAACAAAGTCATGGTGATGGACCCGAAGCCGGTCGACACCTTGAGCGGTGAAATAAATACCTATGTCTATGATCCTGGCACGCCCTTCAACCCATTAACTGCCGACAGCGATCCAGGCATCCCTGACACCAGCTACCAAGTCCAGACCGATCCGGTCGATTTCAGTCGATTTACGTTGCTCGACCCGGCCGATGCGACCGGGCCAACCCTCGATGGAAATCCGATGATCGGCCCCAACCCGATCAGCCAGATCGATCCAAACGTTCCCGCGGGAAATACGCCGCCGGTTTCAATGTTCGAAAATATCGATGGGGGCTCATATAACGCGCAAGGATCATTCCTCTTTGATACCGGCTCGGCGTCATCCTTTATTTCTCAGCAGATGGCCGCCGATCTGCATGTCCATTATGAGGATGGGACCTATGGCACCGATAATCCCGTCCTCGTAGACGACAACGGTCAACTGATTGCCAATCAGTTTCAAATTCCCATTGGCGGAACCAGCGGAAGCATCACGGCGGCAGGCTTTTATATGAGCTCGCTGACGCTTCAGACCAAGCAAGGCGTGCCTATGCGCTTCCTCAATGCACCCGTGCTTGTAATCGATGTGAACTTGGAGGATTCGGTTACCGGAAAAACTATCACGTTGGATGGCGATTTTGGCATGAACTACATGGTCGCCAGCCTTGCTCTGGACAACACAGGACCTCTGAGCGGCGCGCGCGGCACGCCCTGGGATTGGGTCACCTACGATCAATCGACTGGTTTGATTGGCTTTGCCCCTTCGACCGGCGCTACAGAGGGTGGAATTGGAATCAATGACGCCCACATCTTTTATAACAACAGCTTCTTTGACGGTAACACGCCGGGCGTCAGCGCTTCGGATCTGAACGCGATCGCGTCGGACAAACAGCCGCTTCTGCCGGGGGAAACCGCTACGTTCGCCAACTACACCAGCTACAGCAAGGGAATCAACGGCGTCTTCGTGGACGTGGTGAACGTTCCGAATCAACTGACCCTCAATGACTTCAGCTTCATGGTGGGAAACAGCAATGATCCTTCCACCTGGACGGCGGCTCCGACGCCGACGCTGACTTACATGCCCGGCCAAGGCGACGGCGGGACGGATCGTTATGAATTGATCTGGGCAGATAATTCCATAAAGGGTGAGTGGCTTCAAATTTCATTGCTGCCGACGGTGAATTCGACGTTGCCCGGCACGGATTCGATCTACTTTGGAAATGCGCCGGGCGAGACGGGCAACGATCCCACCAATGCGTTTGTGGACGGCAGTGATTTTGCCTTTGCGCGCGACGATCCGCACAACTTCCTGAATCCCGCGGCCCTCACAGACAAGGCCGATTTCAATCGCGATTCGTTCGTAGATGGATCCGATCTGGCTATTGCGCGCGATGGCGCCACCAATTTTCTGAGCGCTCTGAAACTGATCACAACACCAAGCCAGGCCACGGGCGTGTCCACGCCGGCGCTTTCATCTTCTTCGGGTCCGCTGGCAAAGCGAAAGGCGCCATTGTTCCTGACCGCGTTACCGGGGCTTGATGGCGCCAAGGCTCCGATCACAGCGGTACCGACCGCTCCAACCACGCCAACGCCGACTTCGACCGGCGGATCTTCGACATCGGGCAGTTCGTCCGGTACGCCTGCGCCGACCGCTCCGCCGCCAAAGTCCTCGACACCACCGCCGCCGACTATTGTCGTGGTGCCGCCGCCACCACCACCATCGCCGACCGTGGGCAGTGGGGCGAATCCCTCATCGCCCGCGACGACCAATTCGCCGGCCGCAGGATCGGTCGTCAACGCAACCGGCATGATCGGACCCATTCAGCCTGCGAAACATGGGAAGAAGGCCAAAGCCCACCACGCTCCGGCTAAGAAGTCTGCGCCGGCGCATCATGCGTCATTGCATTCGCATAAATTCTCAAACAAGCGATTGAAGGGACTTGCTGACAATGCCTAAAGAGCAGGCGACAAAATAAATGCCGGCCGTGGTGTGGCACGGCCGGCATCGCCAGAAAGTGGGAAGGGAGCGTCGTTGTCAGGGGTCCAGGCGGCCGCGATTCACCGCAGAGCCCAGGATGCGTCATCCTGACAACGATGATGTACGATTCATTTGGCCCGGCAGGCAAATCGAGAATTGCAGCCGAACAAATTTACGTCAGCTTTTGACGCGTTCCAATAAAAACACCGAAAGTGGTCCGAAAATGAAGATCGGCAGCCATGCCATCAGCGCCGTCCACTGATCGGGCTTTATAGTGTGAGGCGGTGTTGCAGCGAATTGCTGCGCCAGGAACACGCTGCCCATCGCGATGCCCATCAGGATCAGGCATTTGGTGGCGGCCGATTTCAACTGTCCCGGCTCCCGCTGCAAAACGCAGGGAATCGCCAGCAGCAGCAGAATTACGTTCATCAACGGCTGGGTGAATCGAAGATGCTTGACGCGAAGCAGATGGAGCGTGCCATAGCTCTTGGGGCGCTCGAGCAACTGATTGATCCGCCGCGTCGAAAGAAGCTCCACGAAATTTCCGCTGCGATACAAGGCAATTTCCTCGGGCGTCACGCTGCTCTTGTAGACCGGCCACGGCATTTCAGGGCTGCGTGTTTCCTCGGGACGAAGTCCCGTCACACGGCGGCCATTGGTTAAATCCCAGGATTGCGTTCCCGGGTTCCAGACCGCTGCATCAGCGGTAATGTGCGCCCACGGCACGAGCACATTTGTAACCACCGGCTTACCATTGGCGCCATCGCTCTTTTGCTCTAATTCCTTGCGTTCGATGACATCGACGACTTCCATCTTCGCGGGGGCGCCGTTGGCGCCGGGTGGGTAATAACGCGTGGCGCGGAGCAGGCCGTTGTCGTTGTCCTGCATCGCTTCGACGGAATAATAATTCTTGGCTTCTTTGTGAATCTCATCATGATCGCGCACGAGCTTGGGAATCATGTGCGGAATGATCATTTCCTGATCCACCAGCAGCAGGCCGTTGAGCAGCAGGGCGGCCATGACGATCGGAGCCGACACGCGCAAGATGGGTACGCCCGCGGCCAACATTGCCGTCAGCTCATTGAATCGGCTGAGGCGCATCAGTGTGAATGCAGCGGCAACAACTGGAATGATCCCCGATAACTGCGTGAAAAACAGGAAGCACTGGTAAAAATAATAGTCCCCCATGTCGCGCAACGTGCCGATCATCGACTCGATTGCACTGCTGTTCGGTTCAAATTGAACGAGGTTGCTGAAATTGAAGACCATGTCCAGAACGACATACATCCCCACCAGCACCATGAAACTGATGCAGTAGTTCTTGATGAAATTCCAGAGCACATATCGGTCGAGAATTTTCATGACGGATCAGACATTTCGCCTTAAAGCGCGCAGCGTTCGGTCCTACCTTCTTTGAAGTTTCCACATCAGCCCGATCGCGAGGCAAAGATTCACGAGGTTGCCGCACCAAATCAGCGCCAGGGCAAAATCCAGTGGATTGTTGCTGCCGGTGAAATGGATCGGGATTCGGCTGGCGGTGCGCTGGCCAGCGATGATCAGCGTGATGCTCAACAATGCCGGCACGAAGCTCACCGCGAAGGCCGTCAGGAAGTTACCGCTTTTGAACATCATGCCCAGCGCGCAGCCCACCATCACCAGAATCAGGCAACTGATGGCGAAGCTCGCGCGACCGTTGCTCTCGGCGATGATTGAGTTGATGACCGAAGTCTTTTCGCGAACCAGCGTCTTTTGGTCGCCAAGGCCCGCCGCCTGCGGCGATTCATAGAAGGACAAATCGCGCCCGCCAATGGCCTTTGCCTCTTCACTCATCGGCACTGTGAAGGGCTGAGGGAACCGCTCGCGCACTGCCATGCCCTGCGAGGTCTCAAATGCCACATCCCGCAGATCGACCGTCACATCCACCTGGCTCGTGGCGGCATTGGGCTTTGCGTATAGATGCAGCTCCGCCGCGCGCCAGAAGCCGACCACGCGCCCATTTTGCTCATGACGAAATACCACCGGCCGCTTGCCGGCATCATTCGGATCGGCAACCGGTCGCGTCGTGCCCGCTGGATGAGATGGCGCAAACTGCGGAATTGGCGCGATCAGCTCCGCGCCCGCCGACATGGCCGGCCCCTGACCTTCCCAGCTCAAAACGTATCGATCGTTATTCTCAAAATTGAAGATTGCACGATGTGTCGGACCATTCAACTGATCGGAAATCTCCTTGAAGAACGCCTGCCGCTGCCCGTTGAAGACAAACAGCGATATCAGCCGGCGAAGCTTCTGGCTGTCGGCGACATTGGCGTACAGTTCCTTGAGGCGCCAGACGTCCATGAATTTGACGTCTTCCTTAATCGGCGAGGCGATGGTGAATGGGCCGTACTCGGTTTCCTGCACGCCCAACTCGACAGCGCCTTCATATTGCCGGGGGAATTTGAAGCCTCCATCGAGCCGCAGGGTGAGCTGCACTTCTTCGCCATTGGGGAGGGGATCGATGTATAAAATCGCCCGGCTGGCGGTGTAAAAATCCTTGGGAACGCGGAAGCTGCGGTCGTCCTTGCGCGGCCGATCGACCGTCACGATCGTGGGGCTGATCAGAACCACCTGCTGCTGCCCCGGCGGCAGCGTCTGCGGCGGGGGCATGATCGCGTCCTGCGCAAAAATCGTCTGGTCGGCAAATGAAATCTCGTGATTCCGCTCGATCCGGCCCGCGACGAATTTCGCCAAGTTCGAATATACGACCTTTTCCACCTTCAGTGTTGAAGCCGGGACGATGAAACACAAAAACAGCAAGCTCACGATTGCAACGACAAGGCCCAGGACCAGGGCCGGGCCGGCAACCGTCATCGAAAACAAGCTGATTCCACTCGATCGAGCGGCGGTTAATTCGTTGTCGGCTGAAAGTCGTCCATAGACGACTGCCGTCGCAAACAGCGCCGCGATCGGAAAGGAATAGGTGGTCATCGCGGGCGTGAAGTAGGTGAGCATCTTGCCCACTTGGCCCGCGTCCAAGCCTTCGCGCGTCAGCGGGCGCAGCAGCCCGCCGAAGCTCATGATGCCGGCCAGGGCGCCCGACGTCATCATGAAGATGCGAAACAGGTCTTTGAAAATGTATTTGAATAACGTCCGGCTCAGCATGCGTGATTCATTCTCGTCGAGCTGCTTCGTCTTTCCGCGATAGCCCCAAAAATTTCATTTAGCTTTCGTCAGCCCAGTTTAGCCGCGACGCGCCAGCGGAGCGCTTCTGCGAGCGCTAAAGGAAAGCGCTCCGCTATCGCGTCGCGGCTAAACTGGGCAGTCCGTGCGTGACCTGCGTCAGGCGCGGGCACTCGTCACCTTCTGCCCCATCTTTGGCGCTCCGTGCTCGTTAATTTCCTGCGCGACGACTTCCGCAAGT
The DNA here is from genome assembly GCA_025450555.1 of Tepidisphaeraceae bacterium. Taxonomy (GTDB): domain Bacteria; phylum Planctomycetota; class Phycisphaerae; order Tepidisphaerales; family Tepidisphaeraceae; genus JANWHF01. The sequence goes on from JANWHF010000285.1 coordinate 8,786, forward strand.
CGCTGAATGCCCGCATCAATCTGCTCCGGCGCGACCTGCCCAAAACTCAGGCGCAGATGATTGACCGGCAATTCCCCGTGCTCATCCGCGACAAAGCAGTAATCGCCCGGCACATACAGCACGCCCGCTGAGACGCAGCGCTGAAACATCCGCGAACTTCGGCGCGTGTCGATATCGGCCGGCAACGTCAGCCAGACGTATAGCCCGCCATGGGGCTTCGTCCACGAGAGCTCCGGATGTTTTGGCATGTGACGCGACAGCGATTGCAGAATCGCATCGCGCTTGGCTCGGTAGCTCTGACACAGCGTCTGCACGTGCGACTGATACATTCCGCTTTGCAGAGCATTCAGGGCGATGTATTGGCAAACATTCGCCGAGCCAAAATCGTGATTGCCTTTTTGCTGCACGACAGCATCCAGCAGATCGGCCGGCATCGCGCTGTATCCCAGCTTGATGCCGGGTGCAAAAGGCTTGCTGAAAGTGTTGCTGATAATCACGTGGCGGTTCTCGCGATCGAACGACTTAATCGACGGCAGCGGCTGCCCGTCGTAGCGCAGCTCGCGATAAGCCGCATCTTCATGAATCATGATGCGGTGATGCGTGCTGAACCGCCGAGCCAGTTCCAGCAATTTGCGTCGGCGGGGGAGCGAGAGCGTCAAACCGGTTGGGTTATCGAAATAGCTGGTGCAATAGATCAGCTTCACGCGCGAAAGGCGCCCCTCGCGCTGCAATCGAAGCAGAACCTGTTCGACCGCATCGGCATCCATTCCATCTTCATCCATAGGCGCCGCGACGACCGTTGCGCCAAGCGAAGTAAGGGTGCCGGTGTAAACAAAGTAGCTTGGATTGGCGGCGATGACGATATCGCCGGGGTCCAGCAGCACATCGCCGACCAGGTAAAGCACCTGCTGCGAGCCGGTGGTGACGAGAATGTCGTCGGCTGAATATCCCAGCTCCCCTTCCGGAACTTGCTCGACGCGCGCCAGGTGAGAAAGCAATTCCTTCCGCAGCGTGCGAAGGCCGAGCGTCGTGTCATATTGCAGAGCTGCGCGCGCACGCGCATCATCGCCGAATAGGCGTTGGGTGATCTGCTCGCACTGCTCAACCGGCAGCGTTCGCGGATCCACCAAACCTGCCGCCAAATTGATCAAATGCGGATTGTGCAGCGCTGTCTGGATCAGGTAGCTGATCGGCTGTTCGACTGTGCGCCGGGATTTTGCCGAAAACGGAAGTCGGCTGGCTGCTTCACTCACTTGGATATCCTTGCGAATTAGGGCAATCCTACAGAACCGCCGCTGGCCATTCAAACGTTGCCTCGCCCGTCCCAGCTTTCATCGACGCTTTCGAGCAATTCCATCATTTCGCGCGTCGTCCGCAACATGGTTTGCCGGGCGGAAAAGCCGCGAATTTCGCGGCTCGTCACGGCATCGCGATAGATGCCGATGTCGGTGTCATCGATCAGCGGGCGGTAATCGAGGGTCATTTCCTCGCCCGAGCCAATGTCGCGTCTGGCAATAATGACGCCGCAATGGCACAGCAGGTTCGGCTCGAAGGAGTGGTTGAGGTAGGTGTAAGGCTCGGCCTCATTGCCGCACGTATAGTAAAGCCCAGCATAGCGTGTGGCCGTGCGCACCGTCGGCTGGCGATTTTCCTTCACCGCCTCCAGGAACTGCGCTTCGGTAATCACGTCGGCCCCAATGGGGAAAAAGCAGACGATCGTCGCCTTGCGAATCGGCGCGGTCGCAAATAACCCTTTGCCAAAAATCCCCGATTCGCGCACTTCGCACTGGACATACATCATCGCATTTCCTTACATCGCGCCTTGAGCATCATTCGTCTTCATCAACTCGCCCAATAGCACCGTGGCAAATGAGCCGGCTGGCAGCGTGAAACCAACCGTGACATGCGGACCAAAATCATCGACGCCGCCCGACAGTTCCACGTTCTCGGGCCGAACGCGCAGGGGCCGCCTTGTGCCTTTGACGCGGAGCACGCCGCTTCGCTTGAAATCGGCCGGTGCTAGCGCGACTTCGCCAAAGGCCTCCGATTCGATTTCCATCGGCTTGCCCATCGGAATCGCCATGCGAAAGCCAATCATCGGCCCACTGGGGCTGATCTCAAACGCATCACATCTAGGCTGCTCGACCGCGGCATTGTCCACATGAAACGGCGCGCCGTTGACATGCTTATAGGCGATGTCCCCATCCATGAGCCGATCGAGACTGTCGATGCGCCGCGCGGTGACTGCATTGAACATGCGCGACTGCAACGCGGACACCCACAGCCGCCGCAGCTTTTCATCGACCGATCGCACCGCCGCGGCGGGCCTGCCGGTCTTGATGAGCCGCGCGAGGATTCTGCGCTCCATTCCGCATCGTCGCGGCCACGCTTTCATGGCCGCTTCAAGATCGCCGCGCTCGAAGTGAGATCGTGCCGCGTGGGTCTGACCATCATCGATGCCTGAAAGAGGATTTCCCAGCAGGAGCCGCAGCACTTCCCGATCGTCGCCGCGGACGAATGCAGCTCCGAGCAAATCGTTGTCGCCCCGGCGGCCAAAGCGCTGCTCGCCGAAATAATTGGGCATTCCCCTCCGCTCGATTTCCGCGAGGATTGGCTTGACTTTGATCGCGTCAGTCGGCGGCACGTCGCGGATTTTGATCGCGAACCGATTGCCCGCCAGGTGACCCAGCCGAAGCTTGTTGCCGTGACGATCGACCCAGAGGACCTGCACTCCTTCGACCTTCGCCTCCATCACAGCCTGCGGCTCGACACCCTGGATCGACAGCATCTGCCGGGTGACGGCGGCGGCGTCCTTCATCCCCGCGAATGCAATGTCGCGCGAAGAAATATGCAGGTAGCGCGCAATCCGATCGATCGCCTCGAATGTCGTAATGCCGGTTTTCTGAATTTCGCAATAGACATGCTCGCCGCTTCCGCTTGGCTCATAAAGCGGGATCTCCTGCACCTGGAAATCATCCGGCCGCTGCTTGATCCGGCCGCCAATGCCAGGGAATTCGCGCGTGAGATACGGGAGCGGCATAGGGCCGGAATGATAGGAACAGCCCGGCACCATTGCTATGGGATCAGACGTCGTAAATCATCTGCGCCGTCAGAAAGACCAGGGACGTACGCATAACTGGTTTGCTTGTGATGCGCTCGATGGCCTCCCTGTAGGCCTGCAATTGCGGACGGTAGGATTCGGCTCGGTTTGGAACCAGAAGGGGCGGGATCGAATCGGTTTTGTAATCGATGATGATGGAGCCATGAGGCAACGCGATTAGCGCATCGAGCCGGCCGCGCACCATGACACGATCCATGGGGTCATCCGAGGCCTTGCCGCTCGGCGGCCGCTTTGGAGCGATCGGAAAATAGACAGACATTTCATGGCGCACCTTCGACGCGTTTTCCCGCATCAAGGCGCCCAGCTCGCTTTTTACAAACCACAGCACCGCAGGCAGATCGACCCATTTTGCTTCGGGCGAGGTCAGAATCCTGTGCTTCACCATCGCCTGAATCTGCGATTCGATGTCGGCCGCGGTTAGCGTTCCGATGAAATTCAGATGCTGCAGAACCAGATGCGTAGCGGTGCCTTTGTCGGTCGCCGAGCCGATGGAGCGGTCGGCAAGGAAGCGGGGCGTTGCAAGCCGACTGATGTTGTCGGTCCGAAGAGCGCCTGGCGTCGGCGAAGAATCTCGAACTTCTTTGCTCGCCTGCTCCGTTACGGCAGTCACCGCGATGGACGCAGTCACGTTGCCATAAGAGCGGTAGGGATCGACATAAGAAATTCGCTCGAGCGCAGCCTTGGCGCGCGGACTGGACGCAGGAGGAAACGGCAACGCATCGAGTCGTGCAATCGCCTTCTGAATCGGCGTCGGAGCGGAATCGGGCCGCTTCGGCCCGGCAGCCAAAGCAATCCCATCGCCCATCTCCATGCGCTCAAACAGCGGCTCGCGCGTTCCAGCGGTCATCGCTTCGATAGGGCCGATCCAATCCAGCATTGTTCTAGCCGAAAGAACGACATCGGCCGGGAGCTTGCAATCCTGCCCGGCCCAATCAGCTGCCCACTGGTCTTCCGTCTTTTTCGAGCAGGTGCCGATCATGATCAGATGTTCGCGGGCGCGCGTTGCCGCGACATAAAGCACGCGGAGCTCTTCTGCCAATGCCAGTCGGCGCAGCCGCTCTTTCACCAGACAAAGGCCGAGCGACGGATATCGGCACTGCTTTTGTTCATCGACCACCGACATACCCAAGCCGCCGGCGCGATCGAGCAGGATGTGCCCGCGGCTGTCGCTCAGGTTGATCTGCTTCCCCAGATCGGGAAGAAACACGATCGGAAACTCCAGCCCCTTTGCGCGGTGAACGCTCATGATGCGCACGACATTCTGCGCTTCGATGGCTACTGCAGCCGGCGCGGGATCCGCTTCTTCGCGGAGGGCGTGAAGGAAGTTCAGGAATCGCGAAAGCCCCTGGTGCTGAAAATTCCCAAATTGCGCGGCTCGCTCATAAAGCTCGATCAGATTCGCAGCGCGCTGCGGACCATCCTGCAAGCCGGAAACGAAAGTCAGGTATCCCGTCTGCTGATAAATCTGCCAGAGTACATCCGCCAGCGGCCGGCGATGGGCGGCATCGCGCCACTTCTGAAGTTCCTTGAAGAATTTATTGAGCCAGTCGGCCAGTTCGTTGCGCTGCTCGATGGCGTAGCGAAATACCGCTTCATGAAACGCCATGCCCTGCACGCCGCTCGGATATGCCAGACGAATGCGCGCCAGATTTGATTCCGGCTCCGGCATTTTTGCCAGCGGACTGCGAAGAAGTGCCGCCAACGGAATATCCTGCCGCTGGTTGTCCAGGACGTTCAGCAGCGCCAGCACATCCTGCACTTCAACCGACGCGAAAAATCCGCTGCCGCTTTGGGCATAGACGGGTATGTCGGATTGCCGCAGGACGCGGGCAAACTGCTCCGCCTTGTAACGCATCGCGCGGAGAAGAATGACAATGTCACCATAGCAGGCCGGCTTTGATTGCAAACCATCCGGCCCATCGTGCATGACATGCATGCCGTGCGCGGTGTCGTTGCCGATGATTTCCCGAATTCGAGCGGCGATTAATTGGGCTTCGCGCTCTGTTCGATCCAGTTCCTCGGGCGTTTCCTCGCCCTCATTCGATACGCTCTCGATTTTGTCCGGCAGGATATGCAATTCGATCGGGGCGCCAGTGAAGCATCGCTTGTCATTCGGATAAATTTTGCCGGCCCGTAATGCGTGGCTGTCGTCATATTCAATTTCCGTAGCGTCGCCAATCATCAGCCGGCCAAAGAAGTCATTGAGTGCATCGAGCAGGCGGCCCCGGCTTCGGAAATTGGCCTGAAGATCAATGACCTCGCCGATTTCGCCGTCGTCACGAAACGCGTCCTCGCGCGCGAGAAACTGTCGTGGCTCAGCAAGTCGAAACCGATAGATGCTCTGCTTTACATCGCCGACGCAAAAGAGATTGCCCGGCATGCGCTCGCTCTGCACGCACTCCCGGCTGATGAGCCGAAGAATCGCGTCCTGAACCTGATTGATGTCCTGGTATTCATCCACCAGCACATGCACAAACTCGCGGTGGTAAGAGCGGGCGATGGCTGACGGATCGAGCATACCTGCCGGCCCATCGCGCAAGATTCCCAGCGCCATGCGTTCCAGATCGGCAAAATCCACGGCCCGTGCCGCTCCTTTCGCATGTTCGTATCTCTTTTGAAATCGCTCGAGCAGATCGAGGAATGCGTTGGCGTGCGGAATGACGGCCTTCATGCCGGTGCGCCACTGCTCGCTGGTGAATCGCAACAGTGAACGCCAATCGCCTTCCTTCATCGGCTTGCGAACCGATTCAACCGCCGCCTTTCCCGCGGCAACGCGCGAATCATCGCCCGGTTGCTTTGGCAATTTGTATTGTTTCCAATCCAGATCCTTGACCGCTTCACACAGCGCATCGAGGCCCGATTCAAAGAACACGTGGGTCCAATGCCGAATGATTTGGGCCAAGCCATCGAGGTAATCGCAATAAGCGGGACAGCCGAGGCGACGAGTTTGCTCCTTTGCTTCGGCGCAGCGGCGAAACATCGTCTGCAAGCCCTGGCGCACGACCATCAGCAAATCGCATCCCATTTCCGAAAGATCGATCGGATCGCGCGCCGCCTCGGCGATCGATCGACGTGCATGATTCATCCAGCCGACAGGATCCAGAACGCTGGTGAGCAGTTCATGGGCGTGGAGGATTTGCCGAAGGACCGGCGCGTCATTTCCATCGCCGTACGCATCGATCAGGCGATGAAAAGAGCGATCGCTGTCCAGTTCATAGCTGTCATCGAAAAGTGCGCGCGCCGTCTCGCGGCGCGTCAGCAGTGCTTCATCGCCATCCAGTACGCGAAACGACGGATCGAGGGCCGCCTGCTGAAAATGCTGTCGAAGCAGCCGATGGCAAAAGCTGTGGAGGGTGCTGATCTGGGCCTGATCGACGAGTGCAAGCTGCTGCGCCAATCGAGGTGATCCGCCACGCTCAATCCGATCCGACAGCGCGGCGGCGATGCGCTGCCTCATCCCCAGTGCCGCCGATTCGGTAAATGTCACCACCAGCAGCTCATTGACGTCGCAGGGCTGAGGCGCGTCGCAGACCAGGTGAACGCAGCGCTCCGCCAGGACGCTGGTTTTGCCCGATCCCGCGGCGGCGGAAACAAGAAGGCTCTTGCCGGTTGTCTGGATGCCACGCAGTTGCTCGGGCGTCCATTTTGACGTCAGCATTGTCGGAGGGACGAATGTGGCGGGTTCTATTCGGTCAGTCGGCATCGGTTGCCTTCCCCAGTCGCTCCATGACCTGCGAGCGCGACATCGGCTCCAGAATTCGATACCGATTCACAGTCGTTTCAAATCGGCAGACGCTACGGAACTCACATCGAGGGCAGGGTGACCTGCGGGCAAGCTGATACGGGCTTACCTCAATCTGCCCCGAGAGAATTCCATCGGTCAGCTCGGCGATGCGAGTGCGCGCCAGCGAAAGCAGTCCCGCAAACTCCTCCGCGTTTGCGACATCGCTGCGCCCGCGGTGACCGAATTCACCATCCTGTTTCATATATCCTTTGACCGTCGCAGACCACTTGTCGCCGGCCTCCGCGTCCAGATCACCCAACGCGCGCTCCTGGAAAATCCCGCGCGGCTGGACCGCCAGCAATCGCTTTGGATCATTGGCATCCAATGCATCGTCAGGATGATCCACATCGCCCAGCCCGCGAAGAAGCTGCACGTAAAACGCTGCCACCGGCGTCAGCGCTTTCCCGGCAATCGCGTGGCCATTGGCTTCGAGCACGAGAAGATAAACCAGAAGTTGCAGCGAAAGGCCGTGATAGGTTTCTTGAAGAGATAGCGGGCCTGCAGACAGCCGGTAATCCAACGCAATCGCGTCCTTACCACCAGGCAGCGCATCGATCCGATCGATCTTCCCGGAGAGATGCGCTTCATTTCCTTGCGAGCTTTTAATCGCAATTGCCGGGATCGGGGAATCATCGCCGAATTCCGTGCCGGCTCGGATTGGTCGAAAGCGATTCCGCGTCATCGCCTCGCGCTGGGCTTGGACGACCTGTGCGATTGTTCGCTGCGCGCGTTCAAGCAAGTATTGGCTTCGCGCATTGGACAGCATCACCTCGCTCCGCAGCGCCTTGCCGACATCCATTGCGGCTTCGCGAATCATCTCAGGTGAGATCGGCAGCGGATCTTCCGGCGAGGCCTCGGTCATCGCCTGGCGCACGAGCGTTTCCAAAACGCGATGATAAAGCTGCCCAAGATCGGCAGGCGTTACGTCCTGATCGGCGCGCGGCCGAAGCTCAAGCCCATGGCGGGCAAAATGCTGAAATGGACAGGCGGCAAACGTTTCCAACTGCCGGATCGTCGCCTTGAGCGGATTGCGGAAAAGTGATCGCGCGATGTTATCGTTCAATTTGGCGACGTTGCTGCACGTTAGCGCTGGCCATGCAAGCCCGCGCAGTCGCTCGATCTCTTTATTGTTATTGCTTGTTTCAGCGAATCGCTGGTACAGCGCAGGCCATTCGCCAGCGTCGTTCTCTTGCGCTCGGCGTGCCCAGCGCATCAAGCCTGATATCAGTTGACGGGGCGTGGAAATCCGATCGACTTCCTTTTCACAGGCTCCATCCGCGACAATTAAAGGCGCATGGGGCAGGAGCTTTTCCACGCGATTCCAGAAGATCGACGGGCGAGTGGGCCGACCGGCGCCATCGGTCTGGGAGCGCGTAACAATCAGTCGTTCGGACGAACGCGTCAGGGCGATATATCCCAGCAGCGATTCATCCAACAGTCGCCGGCGCTGATCGTTTTCAAGCTCAAGCTTCCGGCGATAAAGTTCACGGCGTTCGCCATCGCTGAACATCGTTGAATGACGCCCGCTGGCGGGAAATTCACCCTCATTAAGCCCAAGCACAAACACCGCCCGCACGGGCGGACAAATTGTTCGATCGACTTGGCCAACCAGAACCTGGTCCACCGTCGGCGGCGTCAGGGCTAGATCAAACTGCTCGAGGCCAGCCTCCAGAATTTCTACAAATTCGTCAGCCGGTAATCGCTGATCGCCCAGCAACTCGACCATCTCGTCAAAAAGATCCGAGACGTTCGCCCACACCTGTTCGTGCTCATCGCGCTCTTCAACCGCCGATGCCGTACCGCTCGGAAGGGCACTGGCGGCTTCGTTCATCCACTTTGCCAACGTCTTTCGAATATCGAAATGCTCAAATAGTGCAAAGATGGCAACTGCAATCTCCCGCACCGTCGGCGCGGCACCCGTGCGGACAACCTGAACGAACGGCCCAAGCTTGTCCAAAAGCGATCGGCGGAGCGTCTCAATCGCATCGACCGCCGGCGTTTCGATCGATTGTTCCGTCTCTTGCTGCCCGCGAGTCCATCGTCGCTGCGCCTTCCACGGCTCGGTCTCTTCCCATCGCATCCCGTGCACGCGATGCTCGAGCGCATAGTTTTCCAGCTCGTCGGCCTGATCGAGTGTCAGCCCCGCCAACCCACTTTTGATCAACGCCATCACCGAATCATGCGGCCAGAAATAGATGGCGATTCGAAAGGCCGCGCGGAGGAATTCAATAAGGGGATGATGCGTCGCCGCTCGACGCCGGTCGACGAAGAAGGGGATATCGTGCTCGCCGAAGCTGGCGGAGATCAGGGTGTGATACGAGTCGAGGTTGCGGACGAGCAGCGCGATTTGTCGAAGACGATAACCCTGGCGTAATAGACTTCGGATTTCGCGTGAAACCTCGTCCACTTCGCCGGTGCGGCTCGCGGCGACGATGCGCTGCACCGCCGATTGCGAAACTGGTGAATCGACTCCGCTTGCATTTCGAGATGATCGATCGCCTCTACCGGAGTGCTCATGCACAAATCCATGTTCGAGATGACCTAGCGCCGGTGCGTTGAAGCGTGGCCGCGCGGTCAGCCGCAGCGGCTCACCGATCTCGACATTTTTTTCAGCGAAGGCGAAGTAAAGCTTGCGGTAAGTCGATTCGGTGCGATGAAACAGTCCCATTTCGTCCGGCAGCGAATGCGGATCGTGCAGCAGGTTGCTCTCCGGACCCATCAGCAGCGTCAGGTCCATTTTGGCGCCGGCCAGCGCGATTGAGGCAAGCAGCCGTCGCTCGAAGTCGGTGAACTCAATAAAGCCATCGACATAGACCTGTGCGCGAGAAAACAGCGAGCATCGCTCCACGTTTGCCAGCACCTGCAGCATTCGTCGATGCTGATCGAGCCGGTCCTGCCCGAGGAACTTTTCGTAAGCGCTGTACAGAAGATGCACGTCACGAAGCTTGTCGCGGAGCGCGGTGCCATCGGCATCGAGCGGACCGCCGCCCAAATCGTCAATGATTAGCGACAAATCCGCAGGCGTTTTGCCGGCGCGTTCCAACTCACCAAAAGTCCGATCCAGTTCGGCGGCAAGTCCAATCTGTCGAGCAACACTTCTGTAAAAAAGGAGCTTCTGATCATGCTGGCGAAGCAGGCGCGCCAGGATCATCTGCCGCCCCAGCGCCGTAACCCGCGGGACGGCTGATCCGCCGCATTCTTCAAAAATATCCTGACCGAGTTGTTCAAAGGAGACAGCGCGGGCCCGGCAAAAAGCTGGCAGACCGCTGCCACAGGTCAATTGTCGTTCAGCAGTGAAAGTCGCCTGTCGGGGCAGCACCCAATAGATCGGCGCCCCCATGGGCTCATCGCGCATCGCCTGCACGATAGCGTTGAAGCAGTGGAGCGTCTTACCGCTCCCCGCGCCGCCAATAACAAAGCGCACGGGCATGATTCAGGTCCATCCGGGGACTTGGACAATCTCCTAACGAACAGAACGATACCGGCTGGGCCTTCGCGGAACAAATTGAGAGAAACCCCGACATTCGCGCCGTAACTGGTCGCACGAAAAAATGTCGCTATAGTACGCCCTCTTTTGGAAATGAGCCTTGCATTATGGCATTGGAAGTTGGAATCGTCGGCCTGCCCAACGTCGGGAAAAGTACGCTGTTTAACGCGCTGACCGCGGCCGGCGCGCTCGCGGCCAATTATCCGTTCGCAACGATCGAGCCGAACGTTGGCGTCGTTGCCGTTCCCGACGAGCGGCTGGCGACGATCAATCAGTTCGTCGAAACCAAGAAGATCGTGAATGCTGCCCTGCGGGTAGTGGACATCGCCGGAATCGTGCGCGGCGCCAGCACGGGCGAAGGCCTGGGTAACAAATTCCTCTCGCACATCCGCGAGGTCAATGCGATTCTGCATGTCGTGCGCTGCTTTGCCGGCGGCGACGTGATTCACGTCGAAGGCAGCGTCAATCCGCTGCGCGACATCGACACAATCGACACGGAGCTGATCCTAGCCGACCTGGAAACGGTGACCAGCTCGCTGGACAAGGCCGAGCGCGTCGCCCGCAGCGGCGATAAAGAGGCCGCCGCCCGCGCCGAAATTCTCCGCCGGGCCAAAGTTCATCTGAACGAAGGCAAGCCCGTTCGGCAGCTTGAGTTCTCCGCCGACGATCAGAAGCAGGTCAAATCGCTTGGA
>JANWHF010000286.1 GCA_025450555.1 Tepidisphaeraceae bacterium
ATGACCGCATCCTGCACGGTCCCCAGATCCGGGCCGCTCATCACCGTGAGCTTGCCTGTGAAATCAACACCGTTCGTCGCGCCGGAGAGCGCATAGAACGTGTGGGATACCCACAACTTGACATTGGAGGCCGTCGAGGATGGATCAAAGGTGAAGCCGCTGATCAGGCGATTACCGCCATTGGCCTGCTGGAGCGAAGTAATGATCTGCGGCGTGCCAAGCGTGCCATCGCCATTGATGGCCCAGCGGAAAATGCGGCCATCTTCGGTGCTGCCATAAAGCAGGCCATCCGGGCCAATTCGCACGCAGGTAAAAGCATTATTTTGCGCGGTCGCGAGGGAGACTTCCTGGAAGGAAGCGCTGGAATTTCCCGTTCCGCTTGCCGAGCCGGTGGTGAACATCGACGTGAAGGGCGTGAAGGTGTCGCCATTCACATCCTTGACGCCTGCAGTGATCGTAAAGGTGTAGGAGGTATTGGGCGTCAGCGGGGATTGCGGCTGGAGGATGATCGCATCGCCGCCCCCGGTCGTGTTAGGCAAAGATGGCACGAGCGAATGATCGCTGTTGCGTGTCAGATAAACGTCGCTGGAGTTGATCGTTGTTTCATCAAGGCCGCCGTTGGGGAGAACCAAATCAACAGCGATCGCCGTATTGGGGGATACGCCGGTCGCCCCATTGGTCGGCGAAAGCATTTGCACCGAGGGGTTGCCCGACAGCAGGAACCGCATCTCCATGATTTCCGCGATCGCCCGCGCGCTTTGCGCCACAATCTTGAACTGCTTTTCACGTCGGCCTTCAAACTTCGTCATCTTTGTCCTTCAAGTAAAGCTTCAGTACAGCGCTCTCTATACTGCGCCGAACTGCTCACTGCGTCGGTCCCGCAACGGCCGACTATTTTTTATGCTTTAGCGACAACCTCAAGGCCTTTTGGTCGGCGGCGAGAGTTTTTCGCGCCGCTTTAATGCCGGTGAAATCGGTGTGCTGCATCGTCGCAAGCGTCGCTTTCGCCGATTGCAGGGCCGCCAAGTCGGCATCAACAGTCGATTGCAGGCTCGGATCGACGCTGGTCACGGGCTGACCTGCCAGCCGGGCGGCACGCTGCGCTGAATGCAGCGCCTTCAACGCGGCGCGATAGGCGAGCAACGCATTATGGACGGCAAGACGCTGGGCCTTGAGTTGCGCTGCGCGATTAGCCTGATCGGCCTTCAGCGCGGCCTTATCCAAAGCCACCTGCTCGGCAAGGGTTGGTGGCGTACCGCCTCCTGGCGGAGTGCCTCCACCTGGCGGGGGCGGCGTTGTCACAGGAGTAGTCGTCACGCTAAAATTTCGAAGCTGGGTCGTCGTCGTCTGCGTCACATCGTGACTGGCGACCGCCAGGCCGAAATAAACCGTCTGAGGCAGCGCCAGAGTCAGAGACATCGTTTGCGTCCAGTTCGTGCCGTCGGTGCTGGAGTAGCCGGTGAATACATTTCCTGCGCGGACCAGCCGGACCCAGACATTGGGATAGGTCACGGTCCCAAACTTGTTGAAGATGCCGACGGCGTTGTCTGCTGTCCGGTAATTGAACCGGTATCCATCTGTAGCGGAAGCGCCGGAGAAGATCATTTGCGCGCCAGCATCCAGCGACGATCGAACCATCAGCCCCGCACGCGCACCGGAATTCACCGCAGTCAGAGAGCTGACCTGAACGACAGCGTCAAAGTCACCGGTGACCGGCTCATACGCAAAGCGGAAACCGTCCGCAGTCGACCCACCGATGTCCGCGCCGCCGGCGGTGATGTTGTAATCCTTGCCGGGAGTAACGACGGTCGTGCTGCCGGCTGGCTGTGAGTTGATATCGACGCTGGTCAGGGCATCGGTGTTGACCGGAGTGCTGCTCGTGGAGGTCAGCGCGTTGGTCCCTTCCGATTCACCGGCCGAGCTGACGGCGGTGATGCGGTAAAACTCCGTCGCGCCCGACGGGGCCGTCGCATCGACGTACGCGTTTTGGCCGGCGCCGACAGAAGCGATCTTCGTGTACGGACCAGTGACCGATGTTGCTCGATAGATATTGTAAGTGGTAACGGTCGAATCGGCGGAAGGCGCCCACTGCAGCAGTTCACCCGAGGGCGTTGCCGTCGCTGTGGCCGAAGGAGGCGCCGGCGCCTGCGTCGCCGGCCGCATGTTGCTGACCAGATACAGGTTGTCCTGGAAATCGGAGTTATCGAACTCGGTGTCTTCGTAATCCATCCCCACGATCCAGGTGTTGGGAATGAGGTTGCCATTGGCATCCCGCGCAGGCCAGAAGCGAACAGCATGTCCGCTACGTCCAAAGCTATGGATGTCGGTTGTATTGAGATTGTCCTGGCTCTTTTCGCCATCCAGGTTCCAGCCGAAAGTTCCAGTTGAGGAGAAGCTGGCGATGGCCAATCCACTCGAGGCGGTCGTCGAGGGCAAAAGAGATTGGCTCGTGCCCGGCTTCTGTTGATATAAGTTAATCGTGGAACCGCTGCCCTGCAGGTAGTACCCAATCTTGGCTCCAACCTGCGTGCCGCTGGTCGTATCGAATTGCTGGTGATAAGCGGCAAGCTGGAGCACCGTGATAGGCAGCGTGCCATCGGCCACTTGCCAAAGCCCCGATGGGACTTCCTCACCATAGTAGGTTGGCGTCGAACCGTTGGGATATTCATTAAGCGGCGCGTTGGCGATGTCGGTCGTGTAGCCGTAAAGCGAGTTGACGATCGTCTGCAGGCCAGGCTCATTTTCATGCTCGCTCTGGAACTGCCAGTATCCGGCCAATTGCACCATGCGCGAAGAATTGACCGGGTCGTTGGTTCTGATGGTCAGCGTGCCATTCCATACGCCGCCTGCATCCTGGACAGAAACAAGGTTGGTCGTTGCCGAGTCATTGGTCTGGTTGCTGGTATGAGGCGGATCGGTCTGGGCGATGAATTTGATGGTCAAATCGAGCGTTCCGCCATGGGCTGCGACTGTCGTTCCGGCCGCGGGTGGATTCACGATTTGCCAGTTGCTCGTATCAGAGAGCGTCAGACCCTGGATGACCAGAGGCTGGTCCCCACTGTTATGAATGCGAAGCACATTTGTGTCGTGAACGACGTCGGCCGAAGTGGCATTGGGATATTGGATGCGATTGAAGACCAGCCGCGTGTTGGAAGGAACCTGGTCCAGATTCTCCAGCCCAAGTACCGGCGCGCCGGTCGCATCTGGCGCGGGCTTCACATTGCGAATGATGCCGACGATGTCATTGGAATCGTAAGGCTGAATGTTGGGCGGGAAGAATTTGTTGTTGTCCTCTGCCGCGAAAACGTATGCGTTGGGCACGACGCTGCCGTCTGCATTTCGCAGCGGGAAGAAGCGGAATTTCCGTGGAACTGTGGTGTCCCATGTATTAAACGCATCTTCGCTGTAGCTGATGCGCTGCTGGCCATTGTCGGTGAAGGTCGGGAAGTTGGCGTACAGTCCAAAGGTACTTGAGCCGGGATCGAAGCTGGTCGGCCCAAGCGCCGTCGGGTTCACCGTCTGGCTATCGCCCTGGCCGACGGAAAAAAGCTGCGTGCGATCGGTCGGATCGCCCGGCGTGTAATAACCAAATCGGCTTGCCGGGTTATTGTTGACGACGAAGCTGGCCAAAAGACTGATGCTGACTGGCCCATTGCCGGCCTTGACCAGCCGCTGCATCGGCACTTCCTGGCTGCTGGCATCGGGCGTGGCCGGGTAGAAGGTGCTGGCGAAGGCATTGCTGTCGTTTGGCCCGTCACCGACGATCGTTGGAATATCAAACGCGCGCAGAATTGCCGCGAATGAAGGTTCGTTTGCTCCGCCGGTGCCGGTTGTTCCCAGACCATGAAGACCGATTTGAATAACCGGCGTCGTGGGATCATTGCTTTGAACATTGAGAATAGCGGATGCGAGGCCGGTATGCGTTGCGGTGAAGTCGACATCGACTACTCCCGACTGGCCCGGAGCGAGCGACGCTGCGCCGCCGCCACTGGTGATCGCAAATTCACTGGCGTCTTGCGTTGAAGAAGACGGATCATTTGCGATGGTGATGCCGCCAGCAGGAATTGAAACGGTGCTGCCGCTCGTATTGGTTAAAACCAGTGCATCGACTTTGCTGGGTCCAGCGCCGGAAGCGCCTTGCTCGATACTGCTGAACGCCAGCACTGAACTGCTGGGAACAATCGCTGAAAGGAGGCAGCGCTCTTCCAGGACTTCAATGACTGCACGCGACGCTTGACGTACAAAAAGAGCGCTGGCTTTACGCTTCATAACAAACTCTCCTCACAATCGAGGTCTGGAAAAAACCGGTGGCTTTGCCGAGGTAATCTTTCGGCTCAGTCAGCCAACTGCATGCTAAAGACGCCCATTCGAAAATAAATTCCAAAAGAATCTTTTAGGGGCGTTACCGGTTTTCGAGTGACGGCAAGCGAGTGCCGACTCGTTGCGGGCGGTGTTTCACTCCACAAGCCGATGAGTATAGCGGACCGTTTTGTTATGCATCAACGGCAATTCTGCGTGGAGCGCCCATTTCAGGAAGAGAAAACAGTTAACTCTTTTAAAATAAATCGTTTGTCACTCTTTCAATCGTGAGTAGACGAGCCTTGGTTTTGAGCCCACCGTGGGCTGAAAAGCCGCCGCCCTTACTCGCTGCCGCCACCACGCGATGGCATGGGACGATCAGGGGAATTGGGTTATTCCCGAGCGCCTGCCCGACGGCACGCGCTGCGTTGGGCTGGCCGAGTTGCTTTGCAATCTGGCCGTAGGTGCGTGTCTGACCGGGCGGGATCTTTCGCGCAGCATCATAGACCGATCGCGCAAAAGCAGGTTCATCCGTCAATTTAAGTTGGACATCGTCGAAATCGTAAAGCTTCCCTTCCAGATGTGCGCCGATGCGTGAGATCAGAGCGCGCATCTCCGTCGGCGGAGCATCGCAACGACGCGCGCCAAATCTAGAAATTCTGCGCACAGTTGCGTCTTCAGTCGCTTCGGGAAGTTCAAAAAGCGTTACAAGAGTGCGGGATTCCGCGGTCGTCCAGGCGATCGCGCAGGTTCCAATTGCCGTCTTAAACAGAACATATTGTTCGTTATGATTTCCAGGCGCGCTGCTGCGGACCGGTTCAGGGCGAGAGAGCATCGCGCCATTCATACAGCAATTTTATCCCACGTTTTTCACGGCGGCCAATAAAACTTCGCATCAAGCGCAAAAAAGCAGGCCCGGAAGTGGCGCCCTCCAGGCCTTGCACCGCTCCGGGGGATGTCGGAGCAGGTTGTGAATCGCTACAGCCGGCCCTCTCCTTCGCGCGGCCTGGCCGGCCGCGACGAAGCATGATTCGAATCGTTTGGCGGGATCAATCCCGATTTCATCATGCGGTCAAGATCCTTCCGCAGATCGCCGGGCAGCTTGTCGCGTTGCTGCTGCGTATCGATGGCGCCTTCGAAAATAACATGGTCGTCGGCATCCTTTACCGTCAGCTTCTGATGCCCGTCGTGCGATGAAACCGTGTAGATATGCTCGTTATTCATCCAAGTGACCGTCGAGTCGAGGTCGTGACTCTCGGGCCGGGCCAGCGGCGCATCGCCGGACATATTTGGCCGCATGAGCGGGTGGCGAGGCGCGAGCCATTCTCCAAAGGGCCGTTGCGTCGGATCGACATTAAAGCTATCCAGCGGCGCCAGTTCATGCTCGGCCAGCTTCGCGGTCAGCGTCATCTGCTTGCCTTCGCGCCAGAGCGTCAGCTTAACTTCTTCGCCGGGCTTGAAGCTTCGCACCAGCACCGCAAGCTGCTCGGGATTGACCAGCCGCTGGTCCTCCAGCTTTTGCAGGACATCATACTGCTTGATGCCCGCTTCCTCGGCCGGGCTTTTAGGCGCGACAAATTCGACGACCAGCCCCATGCCGTCAGGCAACCCCAGCTGGCGCCGAAGCACCGGCGGCGCTTCGGTTGCATTGACTCCCAAGTACGCGCCCTTGGCCATCTCTTCAGTCCAGGGACGCAGATCTTTCTCAAGTCTGCGCTCCTGTTGCACCAGCATGCGAAAAGCGTGAGCCGAATTCGGAATGAGCTGCTGAACCGCCGGCTCCGCGGGCCTTGCATTATCCGATTGCGCAGGATCGGCCGCGTAAGAGTGAACGGCCAGGCATCCAACAAGCACCATTGCAGGCGTTGACCATCGCATGGGACCTCCAAGGTCGCGAATCAGCAGCGGAAGCTGCTAGTAGGTCTTCATCTTCACGTAGACGACGTTGTCATGTGGAACGACGCGCTCGGCGCGAAGCTGCCGGTTCTGGTCAAACCAGCGCGTTCGATCCCACTGCATTTCATGCAGCACGCGAACGGGATTGCCATTGGCATCGATGTAAGTGCCGCCGTCGTAGGTTTGCGAGTCGGCCGTGTGCTGAATCCAGGGCAGATCGACGCGCGTTGAAACGGTCGGTCTTTGGGTGGGTTGGACCGGAGCTGCGCTCCTCGGTCCGACCATCAAGAATCCCAGGCATGCTGCTAACGCAGCGCCGGTCACGCTAAATACCCAGCCGCGGAACCGATTGCCGGGCAGACGCAACGGACGATCGTCCTTCGATTGCTCCTCCACGAATCGGCGGAATCGATCCTGCGACTTGCCGACGTGACGATCCAACTCAGCCGACAAATGCTCGCGCAGCACCACTGCAAGGGAATCATTTTCTTCAGTTGGCTCATTCTCAGCCATAACGCACCGTTCGATACCTTGTGCCGCGGATCACTTTCGATTGCGGCAACTCCACAACACTTTTCAAGACCCGGCATTGCTGCCGGCGAGCATCTCCCTTAACTGCTGCCTGGCGCGACTCAGCCGCATATCAACCGCCTGCGGCGACAAATTGAGGATCTGGCCGATCTCCTTGCTCGACAATCCTTCGTAATAGCGAAGCACAACGATCGGCCGCGAAATCTCATCCAAGCTGTCAAGCGCCTTTGTGATGATCTGCTGCTGCTCCCGGCTGCTCAGCTCGTGAAGCGGATCCGGGCTGCAGCGCTGATCGCATGCCGCCAAGGCATTGGCTCCGCCGAAATCAATTGCCAGCGTACGATGCTTATCGCGCCGGCATTGGTCGATGGCGAGATTGCGGACAATGCCGCAAATCCACGTCGCGAACCGCGCCGGCTCTTTCAGCTCACCCATCCGCTGCCAGGCACGTAAGAATGCCTCCTGCACCACATCGCTGGCGTTCTCGCCGTTCCCGAGAACGGAATAGCCAACCGCAAGAGCCGTCCGCTCATATCGCCCAATCAACTTCGCAAAGGCGTCGGCATCTTTCTCGCGAGCGCGCAAAACAAGCGCCTCGGTTGAGTCTGATGACTCATGGGTCAGAGTCATTTGCCGATTCGTGGCTTCCATTGCCTTGCACGCCTCTTCCCAATCATACGTCTGCATATATGACGGACGATGCCCCTCGTATCTAACACGAATTTCAGTTCAGGCAGGCCCGACCACGAAATTCCCCTTGAGGTGGTATTGGTTTACAACAGCAGAGCTTTTACCCACGGAATCGGAGGACAAAACGTGAACACCTATTTTCGATCAGCACTGATCGCCCTGTCTGCCCTGATGATCTGCTCGGCAGCCTCGGCCTTTGCCGAGCCGGCGAATCGCATTACCCAGCACGACACACATCTGGATGTAACCATTGACGGCCAGCCGTTCACAACCTATTGGTTCGGCAAGCGCAGCGATCGGCCTTATGTGCGACCGTTTTTCGATCCGGTGCTGGCGGTGGGTGAAGTGCCGCTGACCAGCGACCAATACGCAATGAAGCTCAAGGATCCGAAGAACAAGAAGATCGACCACCCTCACCATCAGGGTCTTTATGTGGCTCAGGGCGATGTGAATGGAGCCGATCAGTGGACGCTGGAGAAAGGCGCCAATCAGCCGAAGCAGCGCCACCTGGGCTTCGACCACGTCGGCAACGATGGCTTTGTCGAGAAGCTCGAATGGGAAGGCATAGACCATCAGCCGATTTTGAATGAAACGCGCACCGTTCATTTCCAGACCTGGCCCGATGGCAGTCGGGGAATTGAAATCACGTCGGCCTTCACGCCCATCAAGGGCGAAGTGACGTTCGGCGACACCAAGGAAGCCGGCCTGTGTGCCGTTCGCATGACCCACGCCATTTCCGATCACAATCCGCAAATCACGCTCAGCAGCGGAGCGAAAGGCGAGAAAGCCTCCTGGGGCAAACCTGCCGACTGGTGCGATGAATCAGGCATGGTGGATGGCAAGCCGTACGGCATCGCGATACTCGATGCGCCGTCCAATCCGAAACATCCCGCGCGCTGGCACGTGCGAGCCTATGGATTAATGGCCTCCAATATTTTTGGCCTGCACGACTACGACAAGAAGAAATTCCCCGCCCATTCGGGAGACTTCAAGATGGAGCCGGGCAAAACCGTGACCTTCAAGCATCTGGTTGTAATACATCCGGGACTTGCTGCCGATGCGGGGCTTGAAGCGAAGTATGCGCAGTTCGCGCACCAGCAATGAGACATCGCCTTTGACCGCTCCTTAGCGCCAAGAACGCCAAGGGAGCCAAGAGCGCCAAGAAGATCAATTCATTTTTTGGCGTTCTCGGCTCCTTGGCGGCCTTGGCGCTTAAACCGCAGCGCGAGAGTTGCCATCAACCGCAGGTCTAGTGCGCCGCCATCGGTTGATCTTCCGGTAGCGGCTGCCCCTTGGTTTCCGGGCCGATGAAGGCGGCAACGATGCCGATGATGTACACGGCAGCGACAATTACTGCGGCCAGGCGGAAGCCCTGAATCGCAAATCGGCCCCCCAGCAGCGCGGCAAGGCTGCCGAAGGTGATCGGTCCCAGCGCGGCGACGTATCTCCCCACGTTGTAGCAGAAGCCAATCCCGGTTGTGCGCAGGCGCGTGGGGAATAGTTCGGGGAAATAGACCGCGTAGCCGCCAAATGGGATGAGCGTACAGAAGCCCAGCAACGGATAGAGATAGTAAATCTGGTCCGGCTTGTGGAAGTCCAGGAAGACGATCACGATGCCCGCCCAGGCGGCAACGAAGCCGATCACAAACGCTGGCTTGCGACCGATTCGAGTCGCCATCCAGGCGAAGGCCAGCATTCCAAAAAATGCGCCAATCTGCTGAACGATCGACCCGCGCGATTTGAGCTGCGCGCCTTCTTCGGGCGTGATTCGACTCTTCAGCAGCTCTGCAAGCTCCGTTCGTCGTTCGGATGAAAGCGATACATCGGCAAGATTCGCGGGAAGCACTTCGCCATGCCGGGCGGTGCGCGACAGCAGTCGGCGGTAGGCCGTGGCATCGTCGGGTTTGAAATCTTTAATCAATATCGCGCGTTGCGCGGCATCCGGGGCCGCGACCACCGCCTCAATATGATGCCCGGCTTCGACCGACATCTGCGGGAACGAGGCGTCGATCAATTCCGGGCTGTAGAACCCGATTCCCCATAGTCCGACGACGCCTGAAATGGCCAGTGCCAAACCGACCAGCGTGTTGCGCCGCCACCGCGGATCGCTGAAGAGGTCGGAGATTTTCCCCATCGCCTGGCCCGCCCCCTCCCGCGCCGCCTGCTTGGCCAGCACCCATTTCTCCGGCTCGCGCATGCGCGACATCGCGAAGACCGCGATCAATGCCGGAATCGCGCCAAAGCAATATAAATATCGCCACGTCAGGTGATCGGCTCCATGAGCCAAATTGCTACTGACGCTCAGCAACTCGGCGCCAATGACATTGCCCACCGCCGATAGTGCCTGCAAAAACCCCAGCGCCTGCGCTCGCGCCTGCTCAGGCATCGTGTCGGCGACCAACCCGGCGCCCGCGGCAAATTCTCCGCCGACGCCAAAGCCGGTGATGAATCGCCAGATGGAAAACTCCCACCAGTTGTGCGCCAGCGCGCTCAGACCCGTGAAGACGGCATACATCGCCACCGTCAGCGTCATCGTCTTGGCGCGCCCCCATTTGTCCCCGACCACTCCAAAGACCAATCCCCCGGTGGCCCAGCCGATCATGAAGACGGTCGTGGCGATCGAGCCAATCCGCGTTTGCTCGGCCAGCGACTGGCCCGGCAGCAGATCGCGCATGCTGATCGCGCGCGAGATCGTGAACATCATCTGATCGGCACAATCGAACATCCATCCGAGCGCGCAGAGAATCAGCACGGCCCAGTGGTAGCCATTGAGATGGCGATACCACGGGCGCGCATCGAGTTCGGTTCCGTTCAAAGCGGGTGTGGTTGGAATCATGAGATGGGCTTCAATATACGGATAATCGACGGCGCGACTATGGGAGTGGCGGAACTTTTCCAGGCGGGACAACTCAGCTTAGCTGAGGCTGGCGCTGGCCGCATCGCGGAGCTTGGCCATGGCGAGGCGTTCGATCTGCCGGAGGCGCTGGCGCGAAAGACCCAGTCGGCTGCCGACGGTTTCGAGCGTGTCGGGCGATTCGCGCTCGGCGATGCCAAAATGGGCCCGCACTACCGCCCGCTCGCGATCGTCCAGCCGCCCAAGAAGCTGTCGAACCTGTTCGCGGTCGGCCAGATGCTGATTCTCGGTGCCGAATCGATGATCGGGAATGGCGTGCAGCACCATCGGATCGACATTCGACCCACGCCGCGCGGCCAGCATCTGCGGCACGCTCCGCGCAAAACCTTTCATCAGCGCCAGCGTCGCATAAGTGCTGAAGCGATGGCCGCGATGAATATCGAAGCTTTCGACGGCCCGCATCATCACCAGGCTGCCTTCGCTCATCAGCTCCATCAGCGACACGCCGGGGCGAAGATGCTTTCGCGCGACGCTGACGATCAGCCGCATGTTGGCGCGAAGGATGGCGTTCTTTGTCTGCGTCGCCTCATGGAGGTGTTTCTCCATCAGATCCAGATCGCGCCAGCGGGCGAAGCGTGGCTCGAGCTCGCGCCGGGCCGACACAAACTGGAATTTGTGAAAATTGAATTTCAAGAACAGCGCCCGCTCTTTTGAAGGCGTCAAGAGCGGCGTGCGATACAAATCGGCCAGATACGGCGGCAAGTCGCGGGGCACGCGATGCTCATCACCATTCCTGGCCACCAATTCATCTTGATTGACGATCGCATCGATCGCCTCGCCCGCATCCTCCTGGTGATACAGCGGATCGTCGATGAACTTCACCTTGTGCCGGCTGAGCTTCTCGATCCGTTGATCGAGGATGACGCGGTAAACCGCCGACCGCGAGCGGCGCACCCGGCTGGCAAGAAGCTTGAGCGGCAACCCGCGCTTCCAGCCACGAACGATGCGCTCGCGCTGCTCCTCGGTGAGCGGTGTGGCAGCACTCGGAAAGATTGGCGCTTCCGCATGTTCCTGATCGTATTTGCGCAGGATATGCAGCACGGTCGCGGGAGAGCGGCTGAGCTTCTTGCCGATGCGTCGCGAGATTTCGCCTTCGCAGCAGCCACATTCGCCCGCCAGGCGCCGGCCGCGCCGGATCATCTCGTCGCGCTCCGCATCGCCGACGAGCGAGAAATTCATCCCCCGCGCCACTTGGTCCTGATGAGTCGCAAAGAACAATTCTACGCTCGAAAGCAAAAAGCCCACGCGCCGCTTGCCATCGGGGAAGATAAACCGCCGTGCCGGCAGCCCCTTGCGCCGCCAGCGCTGGATCGTCTTGCTGGTAACGTTGAAGCGCTCGCAGACATCCTCAATCGCCAGCACCGGCTCCGCAGCGCGATCGCTGCTGATGTCGAGTGAATCGCTGACATGCTCGATCAGCAATCCCAGGTCATGCTGAAGCGCAACGCCCGCCAGCAGATCCTCGGAGACTCGTTTGGGTCGATACCCGGTAATGCGGAAAATGATGAATTCGAGCGGGTAAGCCTTGTTAGCATCAATCGAGTGGAGCAGCTTTTCCGCCGCATCCACCTGAGCGGCCCGGGTGTCCTGCGGCGTAAACTCCATCTGCCGCGACAACGCCCCGAGACTGTCAATGCGGAACTTGGCCACTGTCAGAAATTATCCCGGTTCCGCAACGACACGTCAAGAATCGAATCGGCCTGCAAAGCCCAAATTCTTCAATTCACAGCGGGCAATCGACCCGCGCGCGGCGCGCGACACTTGCGCGCCGCGCGCTCCAATTGACCCTCTCGATGAGCGCAACTTCATTGATTGCAAACCCTTGCGATCTTCGTCCGCGCGCGGCGCGCGACCCTCGCGCGACACCAGCGCCGCGCTCCAATTGTCAAGTCGTTTTTCATTTTGGTGTGCTCCAAATGACCATTTTGCGCATTCGAATCCCCTGCTGGCTCCGGTACGTGGAGGTCGGCGCAAGCGACCCCAGCAAGTCGTTCAGCATTGGCATAGGTCCATCAGCCCAGACACCTTCATCGCCGCCGG
>JANWHF010000287.1 GCA_025450555.1 Tepidisphaeraceae bacterium
AATTCGCGCGTTTCAAACAGCAGCATCCCGGCCCCCAGCGCGAACGCGGAATAAGCGATGCAGTAACCTGCTGCGATCGCAACATATAACCAGATGCTTCCAAGCGATACTGCGCCCATCTCCTGGGCGAATTGGGTGCCGGGGACTTTGATGTCGTGATAGAGCGTCAGATGGCGGAGATCAAAGGTTTCCAGATACGGAAGCAGCCAGCTCACGATGTACGCGAAGGCTTTGACCGAAGCGGGCCGGCCGGTGAGGGGGAAGAGGAAGCGGGTCAGGTTGCCGGCAAAATAGATGATGATGACGGTCGGCAGATTGACGACCAGCGAAAATCGCGTCGATAGCGCGACGCCGATCGCGGCGAGCACTCCAACTTGCAGCCAGACCAGCACCAGGCTGGGGATCAGCCCCATGATGTGCATGAGTCGCAGGCCCCAAAGGCGCGCCTGCTCGCGGTCATCGAGCGTGTACCAGCGAATCTGATAATCGGTGGGAATACGGTAGTAGGTGAAGAAGATGACGATCGCGCCGAAGATGGCGATTGCCAGGCCGGCGGCCATCATGATGCCCATGTATTTTCCAACCAGCACTTCCCATCGCCGGATCGGCTTGCTCATGAGGGTGAGCATCGAGCGATCTTCGATCTCGTCATAAATCGATTTGCTGGCGGCAAAGAGCGTGATGATCAGCACCAGCAGCAGGATCACGTCCATCGCCACCGACTTATACATGATCGTGTCTTCATTGAACGTGAAGAACGGCAGCAAGCCGAAGATCATCAGGATGACCGAGCCCAGCCCCAGCAGCAGAGCATAGATCGGCTGAACGATAGCCTCGCGGAACGTGTGACGAACGATGACCCAGGTGCGATACATGAAGGGGAAGATTGTAGAATAAAAGGAAGGAAATACCAGATTTGCAGCGAGCCTCAGCGGGCGAGCAGATCAATAATGTCGAATCATGAAATCGTCGAACTCCCCCGTGGCGGGGATGACCTGGGCTTCGACCTGGCGGATGTAGCCGTTCATGCGTTGCTGGAGGGAATCGACGACGCCGTCCATTTCGCAGTCGTCGCCTTCCATGACCAGCTCAACCCGGCCATCGTTGAGATTGCGGACGTAGCCATGCACGTTGTAGCGCATGGCAATATTTTGAGTGGTGTATCGGAACCCGACACCTTGAACCCGACCGCCGAAATGGTAGACGCGCCGCTCCATCTCGAAGACCTCCAGCTCCACCTTCACCGCAACAGGGCTAGTCTAACGAAAGGGTCGATTCCTTCAAAGAAGAAAAAAAATGGGGAAAGTACGCGCACCGCAAGCGGTTGCTTCCGAAAACCATCACTGCTGACCCACGATTTTCGCGATGAATTGAAGATATTCGCGTTCGATGCCCGGCAAATCCATCTGGAAATAATGCTCCAGAACCGGCTTTGCAGATCGCGGGCTCCAAAAGACCATATCGTTCAGCGGCGCCTGCGCCCCCACCAGGTTTCCGGACGCGGCGTCGGCCAGCATTTTCTCAAGGGCCGGGCGGAAGCGCCCGCCTTCGCCTTCACGCATAAATCGGGCGAAGGCCCAGCATTGCGCATAGAACGTGGCGATCTGCTCCGTGGGGCGATTAACGACCTGGCCGGCATGGGTGGAGATGAGCTGATCCAACGGCAAAAGCGATTCGTCATTCACCGCCTGCTTCAGGGCGGTTTGTCGAGCATAGTTGATCGACAGATCCCAGCGCGGCAGGCGATTTTCCCAAGTCACATCTTCAAAGAGACACGCGAGACCTTCTTCCAGGAATGGCGGGATGCGCTGCTTGAGATGCCGGCCCAAATATTGATGGAAGCCCTCGTGGGCGGCGACGGAATAGGTGCCGATGTCTCCCAGAAAATAGGCGACGTACCAGTCGTTGACGGTATATCCGCCGCGATTGATGCGGAGATAGACCGGCGCGTCTTCACCGGTATGGGCGCGGGTGAAGCCAACCCATTCGGCGCGGTCGGCAAAGAGATAGCAGTCCATCGGGCGCGCACTCAAGGAGACGTCCGGAGCGAGCTGGCGATATTGGCCGAACGCGCCTTCCATGACCTGAGCAACCCGCGACAGGAGTTGGGCATCGCTGACGGTGGAATAGATGAGGTAATGAGGCGATGAAACGCGGATGCCGGACCGGCCGGAATATTGCCAGCCGTCCAGATGGAGCGGCGCGGGAAGGGTTGGACCTTGTCGCGGGCGCGGTTCAAAAGGATGCGCGCAACCGGTCAGAAGCGCCAGGAAAGCGCAGATCGCAAAGCAGCGCCAAGCTTTTGGGGGAAGGACGCGGGGCACGACCGCTCCATCCTGACCGCGCGGACGGGATAACTCAAGAAGGTAGGGGTTTTGCGTCAGGTGCGGGAAGGGTGCGAGCGCTGGATTCGCCGAATCGGCAATCCACGTCGCTTGCGCATTCGCGGACGGAAGCGCTCGGGTTCGCGAAGGCGCAAGCGACGTGGATTGCGGAGCGGCGAAATGGCGCAATCCTCTTTTTTAGGGACCGAACTGCGCGAATCACCCATGCGCTTCCCCGCGCGAATGCCGGCGGGCGGTGGCGTTGAGGGTGTTGTTATCGACGGCACGAATGATCCGCTCCTGGAGCACTTTGATCTCGGAATTGCTCTGATGCGGGATGCCGTTCATCATGATGGAAAAGACGTACCAGTTGCCGTCTTTGGCATGGAGGTAGCCGCTGACGGTGCTGACGCCTTCGATGAACCCGCTCTTGCCGAACACTCTTCTGCGCAGATCGCGAAGCTCAGGCGAGCGGAAGCGGTCATCGAGCGTTCCATCCACGCCCGCGATGGAAAGGCTGTTGAAAAGCGTTTCCTTGTTCTTGCTGAAATAGTCGTATGCGAGGACCCGCGCCAGGGCATGGGGACTGATGTTGTTGAGGCGCGACAGGCCACATCCGTCGTCGAGATGAAATTGATCTGCTGGGACACCGGCTTTCTTCAAAAAAGCGCCGACGGCGGCCGTCCCGTTGGTCCATGAACCGGGAGCGTGAGCAGTCTCGAATCCGAGGCGCTTGCAGAAGCTCTCGGCATAGAGATTCATGCTGTCCTTGTTGCATCGCGCCAGCACGGGCTGGATGGGCGTTTCATTGATGCCGATGATCTGCCAGGTCTTGTCGCCCTTTGAATGATCGAAGGAACTGCGGGCGGTTCGATCGCGCTTGACCGAGCCGGAGACTGAAATCCCACTATGCTCGAGTGTCTCGGCTAAAACGGTGCCGGAATACATCGGGGGATCGTGGACCGTGATGCCCAGCGGAGCGGGGCCGGTGCTGCGGGTTTCGCCGCCGAGAATGACTTGATTGGAATCGATGGCGCGGGTGAAGGTGACGGCATTTCGGTTGCCGGTCACGCAGGTGTTGCGAATGCTGACGTATTTGGTCGGCGGATCGAGCTTGTAGGTCACGAGCTGACCCATGCCGGTCGGCTCGACCAGGCATTCGATGCAGTTTGCGTCGAGACTGATGCCCGCGACTTCCGCTTCAAATCGCGCCGTGTATTGTCCGCCCGGCCAATTGGGATTGTAGAAATTCTCGTCAAAAACGCTGTCGTCGATGATAACGTTTTGCACGCTGGTCACGCCCAGCTTTTTCAACTGATCGGCCCAGTGCTGGAAAACGGTGGTGATGCCCCAGCCGGCTTTTTTGAGGTATTCGAGATCTCCAAAAGTGGGATCGCCGCCGCCGATGAGAATCAGATTCCCATCGTGCATGAGCAGGACCGTGCGGAACTTGAAATCAGGGCCGAAGTGATCGAGGGCGGCGGAAGTGGTCGCCAATTTCAGGTTGCTAGCCGGGATGAGGGGCGTGGCCGGCTGAATTGAAAAAATTTCCTTGGTCTGGCTGTCGCTTTGGCCAAGGCGAAAGACTTCGACGCCAGTGGTGGTCTTGTGAAGGAGCTTGTCCCCCAGTACGGCCTGGACTTCGGAATTGAGATCGGCCTTCGCCACAGGCGCGGCAAGGGCCAGGCCAAGCAAAATCAACGACAATTTGCCTGCGAGCAGCTTCATCCTTGAAACCCCACATCTCGAACGACTGGATCGATTTAACTTATCCACGAAAAACGGAACCAATAGGGTATCTCTATGCAGGCTTGCCGCAAGACAAGTCTGATAAAACTCACCATCGGCCATGGAGGGCGATTTGGTTGAAAGCCGAGCGAAAGCGGCGACGATTATGCATGAAACGAGTTCTACCCCCCGATCTAAAGGTATAGAATAGGGTCGGCTCGCCCCACCGCTGCAATGACGTACCGCCGGAATATCAATTTCCTGGTTTTCATCGTGGCTTCCCTGGCAATCCATGCCGCGGTGCTGTCCATGGTGGCTTCGCCGATCTGGAACCGGCTATTTGGTGGACGGATCGCACCAAAACAGAGCGAAATAACCGTTGCACTGGTTCCCCCTGCGGATGAAGAGCCGGACATGGGCCAAGCTAATGCAAAAGGCATTGGCAGCAACAAAAGCGAGGGTGACCAGCCCCTGTTGGCGCGCGAAGCGGAGGAAGACCAGGCCTTTTTGAGCCGGGACCCGCGCGGGCCGGGCCGGGTGGGAAATGAGCCGGCGATGAACACCGGCCCGCTTGGCGAAGGTGGATCAGGCGGGCAAACTGCGTCAGAACCGGCTGCGGCAATGAAGTCAGCGATTGCGGTGGCGCTGACGCCGTCCCCGGCTGCCAAGGCGATGGCGCAGCCGATCAAAATTGAACCGGCTTCTCCGCCGATCCTACATGCATCGCCGGAAAACAAGGAAGACGGAATTGCCGTCGCCTCCGCGGCTGTCCCGATTCCCAAAGTCGATCCGATCAAGATATCGCCGACTGTCCCTCAGCCGGCCGTTGCAACAGCGGCCCCTGTGCCGCCCCATCCTGTAACGGGCGACGCCCGTGCACCAGGGGCGCCGGCTCCGCAAGCCGACCCGGCCCAGCAAAGCGTTTCGGAATCGGATCCCTTTGCCCGCGTTGGAAGCGTCGTCTGGCGTGATGGGAAGCTGGATATTCAGCTTGGCCGGCAGGTTCATACGACGCGTCCGCGGATTCTACTGGCCGGCAAAGTCGATCTGCTTTCGATGGACACCGCTTCGGTCGTGCTGAAGGTGTCGATCGACAAAGCCGGTAAGGTCACCAACGTCGGCGTCGTGCGCTCGAGCGGCACGGTCGACATCGATCAGCCTTGTCAGGTCGCGGTGTACGATTGGTGGTTTGAGCCCACGCGCACGAAGGCGGGAAATCCGATTCCCGATACCTTATTGCTGACCATTCGATTTGAATAGTGGATCGCGACCGCGACCGCTCCCCAAAAGCGGTGACGCGCACAGACGGTGGATGATCGAAAAGAGCCGCGCACGAAGTAAGCGGATTAACGCACAATCGCGTCAATCCACTTACTTCGTGCGCGGCTCTTTAATTTTCACTTGACTTGCAACGTCGTGGGGTATTTCACGCGTCGACCGACGCAAATTTGTGGAGGCGTTTGACCAAATCATCCATTGAGTAGTTTTTTCCGGTCTTGATCGGCAGAAATACACCCTGGTTATGATCAGATGCAATGATCAGGTGACGCTCGCCATTGACCAGGTAACCGCTGTCCTGCGGCTGATGGCCGGTGATGACGATGCGGGCTCCGACTTTGTCCGCAAATGCCCCCACTCCCTCGGGCGTCGTCTTGCGACCCCAGATCATCTGATAAACCGGCCCAAAACGGCGCTTGTAATCGTTAGGTGTTAGCGCGCGATCGAAAACGGTGAAATCGAAACTTGGGATCTGCTCATCGGTCGGAACACTGTGACAGATGAAAAGTCCGCTGGGGGTTCGCACTCCCAGGGGGAATGAAAGCAGGAATTCGGTGATGGCAGCATTCGCGATTCCCGTTCGCGTGCCAAAATCTCGCTTTACGCCCGCATTAAAAGCTTCGCAGACGCTCTGGCCGCCCTTCATGATGCCTTCGCCATGAATCTGCGCCAGGTCGTGGTTGGCAAAAAGGAAATGGACCTGCTTGGGGAAGTCGCATTTGAGCTGGGCGACCTTGTAGAGCATCTCCCAGCTACCTTCAGCGCCGTTGGCGTCGAAGTAATCGCCGTGAATGACTTCATGAAGGATCACATGACGATTCGGATGATCGGGCAGCTCGGCGGCAGCAAGGAGCTTCTCGTAATTGCGGCGATGGTCGTGCAGGTCGCCGGTGACCCAGACTTCGCCGGTTTCGGGAAGCTCGACCACCTGCCCCTTGCGAAGCGAATCGATCTGATTCTCTTCCGTTGCGCACCCGAATGTTTCAATGACTTCGTCGGCGTTAATCGCCATGAGTTACTCGCGTCGTCTGGTTGTCGGCATGATTGAGTATGAGATTTGCACGACTGCAGGCCCGCTTGCGTAGGCCGATAGTTATGCTCCGAACCAATCAAATCGATAGATTAACGGCTTTTACGATCGACAAGGGCAACTGCCGATCCATTTTCTCCTGAAGAATCCTGCCTGAGCCCTTTGCGTCGGCGTGCGGATCTCCACATCCAGCCGATGCCATTCATTTTTCAGCATGCCTCAACGAGCCACAAAATAAATCCGAAACTCCAGCTACACCTGGCGGATGATCAATAGCTTACAGCCCGCTTTATGGCCGTACAACGTCTATCAATTTTAGTTGATTTTAGGCAATGCTTTGCCTGCCTCAGGCCGTCATAATAGCGCTTTTGGCGCCTGTTGGACGCCAGAGCACCAACTGAGCATAGAATAGGCCCACTGGCTTTGGACCGCCGCGATAGCTCAAGGAAATGCCCCATATGACGTTGGCGTACGCTCACCAAAAGCAGGCGGACGGTCCCCCGGCCGAGGAAGCATCGCAAAATGATGCTCCCGCTGGCATTAGCGCATCGGCAGGCCGCCAGCGCGTGGCCGAGTGCGTCACCAATCGTGTGCGGCGCGATGGCAAATTCTTCCGCCTCGGAAACGACAAGTTTTTCGTCAAAGGCGTCACCTACGGCCCCTTTGCCCCCGGACCTGAGGGGTTGCCCCTGCCCGATCGGGAGCAGGTTCGGCGCGATTTCCAGCAGATGCAGGAATTGGGAGCCAATTGCCTGCGGATTTATCACGTCCCGCCGGCGTGGTTTCTGGCTCTGGCCCAGGAAATGGGTCTGAAGCTGCTGGTGGATGTCTGCTGGGCCAAGAACCTCACCTTTGTCGGCGATCCGGAAATCAGCCAGATGGCGCGCGATGCCGTGCGCGAATGCGTCAGCGCCTGCGGCAATCACCCAGCAGTCTTCGCCATCAGTGTCGTCAATGAGATCCCGCCGGACATCGTTCGGTTTTCCGGACAGAAAAAGGTCGAGCAGTTCATCGATGAGCTGATCGCTTTGGGCAAATCGATCGCGCCGCAGTGCCTGTTTACTTTCGCCAATTTCCCCACGACTGAATACCTGCGCCCGCGGAGCCTCGATTTCGTCTGCTTCAATGTTTACCTGCATGACGACTCCGCCTTCCGCAATTATCTGGCCCGGCTCCAGATGATCGCCGGTGAGCTTCCGCTGATGCTGGGCGAGTATGGGATCGACACCTATCGCGAGCATACCGAAGACGGACAGGCCCAGGTGCTCGAACGCCAGGTCCGCGCGGTATTCGATGAAGGATGTATCGGACTTTTCGTTTTCAGCTTCACCGACGACTGGTTTGTCCACGGCTGGCAAATCGAAGAATGGGCCTTTGGCCTGACGCGCCGCGACCGCTCTCCCAAGCCGGCCTTCGATGTCGTGCGCCAGC
>JANWHF010000288.1 GCA_025450555.1 Tepidisphaeraceae bacterium
AGTCGGCGCTGCCGGCCGAGGCGCAGGCCAAGCCGCGGGCGCAGCGGCATGTGCTGGTGTTTGGCCGGACGGGGCCTAAGACGGCCGATCAGGGGGCCGGCTTCATTCACTCTTCGATCCCCCTGGGCTGCGCGGCAATCAAGGCGATGGGCGAGAAGACCGGCGCTTATCAGGCCGACATCAGCTACGACCCGGCGCTTTTCGATGGAAATGGCCTGGATAAATATGATGCGATCGTTCTGGTCAGCACGACGCATGACTTCCTGGCCGACCCGAATGACCAAGCACTCAGCAAAAAGCGCATCGAAAACCTGCTGAACTTCGTGAAGAGCGGCAAAGGCCTGGCCGGGTTCCATGCCGCTTGCGATGCTTATTATCACGTTCCCGAATATGGCCAGATGATGGGCGGCTACTTCAGCGGTCACGATGGGCAGAAGGAACTGATCGAAGTCGTCAACGACGATCCGAAAAGCCCCATCTCCGAAGTCTTCGGCGGCCAGGGCTTTGAATATCGCGATGAAATCTACCGCTTCCTGCATACCGGGGCTGCCACCGGCGGGCAGGTCTTCTCGCCTTCAAAGGTTCATCTGCTGCTGAGCGTCGATGTCGAGAAGCACCACAACGAAAAGCCTGGCTCAGTCATGCCGGTGTCGTGGATCCATGAATTCGGCAAGGGACGCGTCTTCTATAACTCGCTGGGCCATAACGAATATGTCTGGTATGATCCCAAGATCCTCAAGTTCGATCTGGCCGGCATTCAGTATGTGCTGGGCGATCTGAAAGCCGACGACTCGACGCCGGGCACGTCGAAGACCGCCAGCGCCAAGTAAATAGTTGCGCCTATAGTTGACGAGCGAACGCGGGCGGGATGCACAAGCGTCCCACCCGCTGTTGCTTTGGGAGAGGTTATCGAAGAATCTTTTAAGAGGATTCACCACGGAGGCACGGAGGCACGGAGGCGCAGTTTTGCTGGAGCATGGGCCGACGCGAGGGATCAATTAAGAGAATTAACCGCAGATAAACGCAGATGAACGCAGATTGAAAAGAAATTCGGTAGCGGTTTAAGCTTTAATAACGAGTGTGTCGCGCGCAACAGCTCTTATTTGAATTCGTTTGATCTGCGTTCATTCTGCGTGCATCCGCGGTTAATTTTCCTTTGCTTAAAGTTTTCCCCGCATCGGCACTCATTCCAGCAAAACCCGACCTCCGTGTCTCCGTGCCTCCGTGGTGAATCTTCTCTTAATTTGAAGGGAAGGTATGGCGGATTTGCATTTACTTTCGCCGGGCGGGTTCCGGGCGACGGGCGTTTATGCGGGGATCAAGACCAGGCACGCGCCGGACGTGGGGCTATTGGTCTGCGATCGTCGTGCTGCCGCAGCGGCTGCATTCACTACAAACAAAGTCTTTGCCGCGCCGGTCAAGGTCGGTCGAGAGCACGTGGCGGATGGGCGTCTCAGCGCGATTGTCGTGAATGCAGGCAATGCCAACGCCTGCACGGGGAGGCAAGGCGAAAAGGATGCCCGGCGGATGTGCGCGCTGGCGGCGCAGGTCGCCGGTTGCGAGGCGACCGACGTGCTTCCCTCTTCGACCGGCATCATCGGTCACGTGCTTCCCATGGAAAAAGTCGAAGCCGGCATTCTCGACTGCGGCAACTATCTGGGAAACAGCCTCGAACATGCGATGCTTTTTGCCGATGCGATTCTGACGACCGATCTGAAGCGAAAGACTGCCGCGGTTGAATTCAAAGTGCGTCGAGAGTTGGTGACGGTCGCCGGCGTCTGCAAGGGCAGCGGCATGATCGGGCCGAGACTTGCAGTTTCGCGTGGCGGCAAGTCATCCGTGCGCAGTTTGAAGGGGCGTCATGCGACGATGCTGGCTTATCTGACGACCGATGCCGCAATCGGCTCGGCTTCGCTCCGTCAACTTCTTGGAAAGGCCTGCGAGCGGAGTTTCAATACGGTAACGGTCGATGACCACGCCAGCACCAACGACACCGCCGCCATCCTCGCATCGGGCCATAGCCCGGCCAAATTCAATTCCGCGCGGGCGATGAAGTCGTTTGCCGATGCGTTGGATGAAGTGTGTCAGGCACTGGCGTATCAGATTGCCGCCGATGGCGAAGGCGCGACAAAGGTGGTCATCATCAAGGTGAAGGGCGCTGCGAATGAATCGGCAGCCCGCGCGATGGCCCGGGCGATCGCGAACTCGCCGCTGGTAAAATGTGCCATGAACGGCAGCGACCCCAACTGGGGCCGGATCGTCTCGGCCGCGGGAATGGCCGGCGTGCCCTTCAACCCCGATCGCTGCGCGCTGAGCCTTTCGGGAACGACCGTCTTCCGCAATGGCCAGGCCGTGCCGTTCGATCGCGCCAAAGTGAGTGCGGAGCTGGCCAAAAATGAAGTGGTTGCGGAACTGGCCTGCCGGGATGGAAAATCGGAAGCGACCGTATGGACCTGCGACCTGTCCAAGGATTACGTGACGATCAACGCCGATTACCACACGTAACGGCGGAGGGCGCCAATCTTTCCGCAGATTCGACTCCACAGCCGAGCGGGTCGAGCGAGACGGGATCGCGTCGCCGGCCTTTGCGAAACGCAACGATCGCTGTCTCGCTCATCTTACTGTTTTTAGTCATTTTGCGCTTTTCCTGGGGCTGGTACGCCCGTCGGCAAATCCAGCAGATCATCGCCCTCGCCCATCGGCAGCATGAGCCGGCAACGGTCGAAGACCTGGTGGCGCAAGCCAGCCCGTCGCCCACCGGTGCGGCGGCGGTTTACACCAGCGCGATGTCCAACTTGAAACTGAGCACGCCCCGATGGACCGGGCCGAAAAGTTATCTGGCTCTTCCCGCGCCCGACGATGCGACCGGAAAAAAAATGGCCGGCGATGTCGCGCGCAATGCCGCCCTTCTGGCGAACCTCCGCTCGGCCAGGGATCTTCCGACCGGCTTCTGGGGGCCGCCGCTGGTCCATCCAGTGCGATCGGCTTTCATGCTCCGATTTTCCGGCATCTTTCAGCTTTCAAATTTGCTGGCCTGGCAATTGTGCCTCGATCATGTGAAAGGCAATGATGACGAAGCGATCGAGACTGCGCAGGACTGGCTCAAATACGGGAAAGTGATCGACGCCCGCGCTGGCCTCGGCGGGCTGCGATGGTCGGCCCTGGCGATTCAGCGCGATGCGCTGGAGGCGCTGCGAGCCATCGCACCGAGCCTGCGGATTTCTGAGAATTCATCGGATGGTTTCGTATCGCGACAACAGGTGCAGGGGCTGATTGAAAAACTGCTTGACGAACGTGAAGTGCAGGAAGGCGGCGCTCGGGCATGGTTTTTCATGCGCGTCGTGGCTCTCGATGAAGCGCAGCCGGATGAAGTGGATCTCCACGCGGGTAATGCGCTGCTGGGCCGGTTGCTTCAACCGGCATTCGATCTTCGCGCCGCGCGCGATGCCCGCCGCGCTAACGCGTTTGCAACGGCAGCAAGCTGGCCGAATTGGCCCGGGGCGCAAAAGCACCTGCCGGGTGAAGTGGAACAGGTCGAGCCCTGGCTTCAGTCGGCGGCGCGCGCCCAGGTTGACTATGACCGACTCGATCCTTCGCAGATTTCCGAGCAATTCCATGTGCTGACCGAGCGACGGGCCACCGCCACGATCCTGGCGATGCGACTTTATGCGGCCGACCACGATGGGCAATATCCACAGTCGCTGAATCAGCTCGTGCCGAAATATCTGCCGGACCTTCCCATCGATCCGATGGCCGCCAATGGCAGGCCGCTGGCTTATCAGATGCCCAAAGGCCCGCGCGCAACCGTCTTCTTATATAGCGTCGGAAGTAATGGCATTGATGAGGGCGGCCCCGCCGCGGGCATCCCGGTGCGAGATATCGGCGATGGACTTTGGGCACAGGCGGATGTGGTATTTGCCATGCCCCCCTGCTTGCCGCAACCTGCATCGCCATGAACCCTGTAGCACAGCCTTCCAGGCTGTGAGGTTTGAACCACAGGCTGGAAGTCTGTGCTACGTATCATCAACCCGCGAGGCTCAAGACCACAATTGAGACAAACATCGCCGCGAGGACCGAGAGCAGACACCCCACCGCCAGCAGCAGCGTCGCGAAGGGCCACGATGCGGCCGTCAGGACCAGTCGCCCCGCTCCGCAAAAGGTGGATCGCTGCAGCAGGATGAGTGTGGCCACCCACCAGGCCAAGAGCAGGATTGCAAGCCCTCCCACGCCGCCGAGCACGCACACGCGATAAAGCGAAAGCTGAGACACGACCGTCGGCGAATGCAACATCGTCAACCGCCATGCCATCGACAGCGCGATCAGCGGGATCGGCAGCAGGCAAAGCGGCGCGCTGGTGTACAGGCTCAGCAACATGTAGCGCGCCTGGCGCTCGCGAGGGATGCCTCTTGAATAAAAGAACAGCGCTGCCAGCCGGGAAGCACTCGAAAGGAAAACCCACAGCGCCCCCGCCGCCACCAGCGCAACGCATGCCTCGGCCGCCCAGCCCAACCACTCGCCATGAAGCGGCCGGTGGTAGCCGTACATGGAGTGGAATTCCCAGATTGTTCCTCGGGCGAAAATGACATTTCCCCAGCCGCCCGGCGCGCCGTAGTGAAGGAACGCAATGGCAAACCACATCAGGACCAGCAGCGGCGTATACGCGATCAGCACCGTCGTCCGACGAAACTGTTTTGCATCCGCCCAATGCACCGGCCGCAGCGCCTCGCGCGCGAGCCTCGCCGGATGAAGCACCGCCAGCGTCCCGGTCCTGAAATAAGCGCGCAGCGTTCCAAGAGTTTTGCGATGGCTCCAGGGCAACAGCGGCATATCCCGCCCGCCGCGCTCGATCTGCATGCCGCACTCGGGGCAGCGGTCGCTGCTGATGGCCCGCAGGTCATAATTGCACGTCGGGCAAAACAGCCCTTCGTCATTGATGGAATTCGATGCGTCAATGGACATCGGTGCGCTTGGTCGGTCGTCCGTATTCTATGTCCCCTCCAATCATGACGTAACGGACTGCCATCGCATGAATTCTTTTGTTGTGCAAAGGCAGTTTCAGGGAGCCGCGATTTTCCTAAATGGTTGAGCACAGGCCCGCGACTTTTCGCTCTTTAGCTTAAACCTAGGTTCCCGTCGGCGTTTCATCCCATTGCCCGTTTGGCGCGTAGCCGCACAGCCAATTCAATGCAAAATGGCGTTCCATGGTGATGGACCGGATCTTCGCCCACTCCTGCTCGGACAGATCCCGGTAAGCCTTACCGAAGGCGGGAAAGTCTCCGTTAATCGGCTCGTCGATTACACGGTCCTGGGCGGCCTTTGCGGCCGCGAGCCGGACGATGTCGTCGAATGATCGCAAGCCTCGCCGTTTGAAGTCTTGATTAGAGGGAAATGGCTCGCCGCGCTCGATCAATTCGCGCGTACGACTCCGCCAATGCCACAGCTCTGCTACGTCTCGCCGCTTATTGATTTCAGCCTGCGGGCGAAGCTCCGCCGTCGCAATGAAATTGGAAGGATCCCTGGGCAGCGACTTGAGGAATTGCGGATTCACGTCGACATCGTATGGCGGGAGGTTAGCGATTCTTCTCAAGGCCCACGCCAGAACCAGCGCCGCTTCGATCCGCCAGGATGCTTCAATTTGCTGCCGTTGCGTCATGGTGATGGCAGTTGTTGAAAAGAATGTTCGCTCGTTGGGTGAAACGAAATTCGAAAGTCCGTAGGTGCGGAGCGCATTTTGCAAAGCGTCGCGCGCCTGCTCCGTTTCGTGCTCGTATTTCCGCTTTTCCTGTCCTTCTATGCCGTCAAATATCGACTCGATCATCCCGCGCGGCATTGCCGTCATCGCATGAACGACAACGAGTTTGAGGATTGCGAGCCGGCGAGCGGCATCCTGGCTGCTTGGTCGTGAGGCCATCCGTCACTTCTCCATCGAGCGATTGGCATTGGAAGCCTTGTCAGCTCTTAGGGTATCAGAATAAGCGAAGCGTTTGTTTGCACTACCTGGTCTGGCAACAGCAGCATGCGGCGCTTCGGCAATCGGATCAGTGAATAGCCAGAGCACCTGCTCATAAATTCCCGACCAGAACATGCCCATCGTTAGTGCGAACAGCAGCTCGGCCCTCGGCACGCCCCAGGCCCAGCCGCCGGG
>JANWHF010000289.1 GCA_025450555.1 Tepidisphaeraceae bacterium
CCAAGGATGGTGTCCGTGCCGGTCATGCATGCCCCCAAAACCAGCGAAACCTCAGAAGAGCTTCAGCGCATTCTGAAGATGCAGGTTCCGGTCATCGTGAAGCTGGCCGAGCGGCGGCTTCAACTTGCCGAGGTCATGCGACTTGGAACCGGCGCGATCATCGAATTCAGCAAACGCAGCGATGAGCCGCTGGAACTGCTGGTCAACAACAAAGCCATCGCCGTCGGTGAAACCGTCAAGGTAGGGGAAAACTTTGGCCTGCGGATCACGCAAGTCGGTGACATTCGCAACACCATACAGACCCTCGCCGGCCAATAATTCGAACATGAACGGCAAGACCCTTGCGGAACTGACGGCTCGCGTGCTCAAGCATCGCGATGAGCGCGACTGGGCGCAGTTTCATACGCCTAAGGAGCTGGCGATTTCGCTGGCCGTCGAGGCGGGGGAACTGCTTGCGCTGATGCAATGGAAGAGTGGAGCGGAGCTCGCCGACTACCTCGCGCAGCGGCGCGAGGCGGTGCGGGATGAGCTGGCGGATGTGCTCCATTCGCTGCTTCTGCTGGCCAATGATTTACAGGTCGATTTGGGCGACGCGCTTGAGCAAAAATTGATCAAAGACGCCGCCAAATATCCGATCGAAAAATCTCGTGGCCAGGCGAAGAAGTACGACGAATTATAAAGCCGATCCTGCGAACATTTCGCTATAATCCGGGGATATGTCGTTGAAGAATGTGGATATGGAATCGGCCATGCGCCGGCTGGCCGAGCGGCGTATCGAAGAGGCGATGCGCCAGGGCAAATTTGATAACCTCAAAGGCGCGGGACAGCCGATCGATATGGAGCCGGCGCCGGCCGAGGAAAACGCACGCCTGACTTGGTGGGCGCTGCGCATCCTCAAGCAGAACGACGTCATCCCCGATGAGGTCAAATGGCGCAAACGGATCGATACGCTCCGCTCGATGCTGGATCAGGCGACCGATGAGCCGACGGTCCGCGTGCTGGTCGGACAGATCAACGACCAGATTCGCAAGCTCAATACGCTGGGAACCAACGCGCTGCGATCGACCATGGTGCCGGTGGCGCTGGAGCATGAGATTCTCAGGCTCCACGAGCGATTGATGCCGGTGCCAAGTGGGGAACCTGTGGAAGCACAGCTGCGCGTCAGCCTCACTCGTCCCTGCGGCAACGAACATTGCAACAGCCTCAATCCTATTGATGCGCGCTATTGCCGAAGCTGCGGCCGGTTGGTCGTGCGCATGACGTAAGACTCGATATGGTTCCCGCCTCTCCCATTGATCGCTTGCTCGAATACTCGCTGGCGCGGCAGATCAAAGATCGCGCGCTCGAAATGGGATTCAGCCTCGTCGGAATTGCGCCCGCCCAGCCTGCTGCCCGCAGGCAGTATCTAAAAGAGTGGCTCGATCAGGGGCGCGCCGGAGAAATGGCTTACCTTGCCAAGCGATTCGAGGAGCGCGTTGATCCGGCAGCCTATTTCCCCGGCGCAGCCACGGTGATCTGTGTGGCAATGAATTATTACTACCCGCTCGAAGAGGATACTTCTTCATCGCATCCCGCGCGGGTCGCGCGCTACGCGCTCGGCAATGACTATCACCAAATGATCAAAGAGCGGCTCTTTGCGCTTGCCGATTGGATCCGGCAAAAAGCGCCGGAAGCGCAAACGCGTTGCGGGGTCGATACCGCGCCGATCATGGAAAAAGATCTTGCCATGCGGGCGGGCATCGGGTGGATCGGCAAGAACAGTTGTCTGATCAACCCGCGCATCGGCTCCTGGCTGCTTCTGGGCGAGATCATCACGACTCTCGCGCTACCCACCGATGAGCCGGAGACGGATCACTGCGGCACCTGCCGGGCCTGCATCGATGCCTGTCCAACCGGGGCGATCACCGCGCCTTATGAACTGGATGCAACTCGGTGCATTTCCTATCTGACGATCGAACACCGCGGGCCGATCGATCCATCGCTGCAAAAACAGATGGGAAATTGGCTTTACGGTTGCGACATCTGCCAGGACGTCTGCCCGCATAACCGCAAGACGCCTTGCGCTACCGATCCGCGGTTTCTTCCGCGATTTCGCAGCGGAACTTTGGATGCCGAGCAAGTCATGCAATGGGACACGTCGGCTTATCAATCCATCCTGCGCGGTAGCGCGATGAAGCGCGTGAAACTGCCGATGCTGCAGCGGAACGCACGGATCGTGTTGAACAACGAGCGCGCCGCCCAAGACGAGCAATCGAAGTAAGGCTGGCGCTTGGACATCACACCTAGCGGGAAATTTGCAGCCTGAGTTATGATCCTTTCCAATTCGATCAGGGATCATTCAACAAGGAGCTGCTTCATGAGGAATTTTTCTCGGCTTTTCCCGCTCGTTCTGCTGGCGATGATCACCGGCGGTTGTGCCAACAGCGCGCCGATTGGCAAAGGCTCGATTCCGTCCGGCACAGTCACGCACGTCGTTCTGATGTATCTCTATGATCGCGGCGACATCGGCGCCCGCACGCAGGTCCTGCATTCGGTTGATCAGCTTCGCAGCATCTCCGACGTGCGTACAATCTGGGCAGGCCGAATGCTCACCTCCACCCGGCCGATCGTCAACCAGGATTACGACATCGCCATGGTCGTCACCTTCAACAGCGAAGACGCCATGCAGCATTACCTCGACGACGCGAAGCATCTTGAGGTTAAGAAGCGCGTGCTGGACCGATACGTGCGCAAGTATGTGGTTTATGATTTTGTCAGCGAGTGATGCGCCCGGCTTCACCCAGCAAATGAAAGAACGCCGTTTCCATCGTTGGAAACAGCGTTTTTTTCAATGGGTTGTGAAAGGGATAAAGCGACCTTAGCTCACGCTGATCTTGCGCGGCTTGGTCTCTTCGCGCTTGTTCAGGACAACCGTCAGGACGCCATCATTGAGCTTGGCATCGACTGATCGTTCATCGACCGTCGGCGGCAGAGTGAAGCTGCGGAGGAATCGGCTGTAACGGCGCTCGCGCAGCAGCCAGTCGGCTTGCTCGTCCTGCTGCTTGGACTCTTTCCGTTCGGCAGAGATCGTCAACGTGCTGTTTTCGAGCGTGATATCGACGTCTTCCTTGCGGAAGCCGGGCAACTCCGCTTCGACATAGATATGGTCGGCATCTTCGCGGACATCCACGCCATAAGGCGCCAGCCGCGAGCCGCCGCCGTCCTGGGCTCCGAAGAAGCGATTCAACATGGTATTAAATTCCCGGTTCAGCGAATCAACCGGATCCACATAACCCTGAGGTACTCGAGTAGGCAGTGCCATAAGTCCTGTCTCCTTTCGATTTCAATTAGTTGGACTGAACGCGAATGCCTAAGATCAAAAGGCGTGCCAGCGCGCGGCGCATGAATGGGTGTTGTAATAGCCTGATTTTGCTTGTTTTAGGAAAGGGCGTCTCGCGGCAATTCAGGCGGTTTTCCTGCAATTTTGACAGCAATTGCCGAGATGGCAGTTTCGCTTCCCAACCTCGTCATTCTCGGACCCACGGCATCGGGAAAATCGGCGCTTGCGATGGCTTTGGCGCAGGCAGCCGGAGCTGAAATTCTTAGCGTCGATTCGATGCAGGTCTATCGCGGCATGGACATCGGCACCGCCAAGCCGACTCCGCAGCAGCGCCGCCGCGTCGGTCAC
This sequence comes from Tepidisphaeraceae bacterium, assembly GCA_025450555.1. Taxonomy (GTDB): domain Bacteria; phylum Planctomycetota; class Phycisphaerae; order Tepidisphaerales; family Tepidisphaeraceae; genus JANWHF01. The sequence goes on from JANWHF010000289.1 coordinate 3,668, forward strand.
CATTTGATGGATTGTGTAGATCCTGACCAATCCTTCACGGTAGCGCGGTTTGCTCAGGCTGCTGATGAGGTGATTGCCGACGCCGAGCGGCGGGAGGTGCCGCTCATTTTCACCGGCGGAACACCACTTTACTACAAAGCGCTTTTTGAAGGTCTATTCGAGGGGCCAAGCGCCGATCCGGTTCTCCGCGCTCGGCTGGCCAGCCTCGACAATGCGCAGCTTGCAGCGCAATTGAAGCAGATTGACCCAATCGCCGCGGCCCGCATCCATGTCAATGACACCAAGCGCCTGATCCGCGCCATCGAAGTTCATGAATTGACGGGTCGTCCAATTACTTCACTGCAAAGTGAGTGGGGCGGTGAGCCTCGGCATCGCGCCATCTGGATCGGCCTGCAATGGGATCGCGAGGCCCTCAACCGCTCCATCAATCTTCGCGTGAGGCAAATGCTGGCCAGCGGCTGGATCGATGAAACTCGCACATTGCTGCAGGGGGATCGGCCGGTCTCGCATACAGCCGCCGAGGCCACTGGTTATCGTGAGCTGATTGAGCATTTACAGGGAAAAATGAGCCTGGATGATGCGGCGGAGCAAATCAAAATCGCCACCCGTCAGCTCGCCCGCCGGCAAATGAAGTGGTTTCGCCGATTTCCGAATGTGACGTGGATCAATGGCCAGCGGTCGTTTGACGAGATGGTGGAGATAAGCCGGGCACATTGGTGCGGGCACTCGAGTTCGTGATGCCTGGATACTGGAAGCCACGCGGAGGGCGGCATTCGCGCCGTTTTCGCGCGACAGACCGCGCAGAGTTCGACACCTGCCAGATTACCGCAATCGATTTTTGATGGCCTCTTGAAGGGGCGGCCGAATTGAGCGACATGACTACCACTCCCATGTCCAACACGGCGACGGGAACGCAACTGGCGCCGAAGACCGGCACAACCGGGATGAACTCGCTCAACAGCCAGGACTTCATCAACATGATGATCACGCAGCTCGAGCACCAGGATCCGCTTCAGCCGACGTCCAGCGATCAACTGCTTTCGCAGATGAGCCAGATCGGGCAGATGCAGTCATCCAGCCAGCTTCAGACGACGCTCTCGGGGCTTGCGCAGCAGAACCAAATCGGCGCGGCTTCGGCGCTGATTGGAAAGACCGTGCAGGGAACCGACAGCAACCAGAATTCGCTCAGCGGCATCGTGACCTCGGTGCAGGTTGCATCGACCGGCGTATCGCTCTCATTGGACAACGGCCACACGCTGCCGCTGTCGGGCGTCACCAATATTTCGCCGGGCCCCGCGACGACCGCCGCTTCATAATTTTCGACCTTTTTCCGTCGCTGGCCGCGGAGCGGCTGGATGATTTGCGATTTATATTGCCTTTGGCGACGGCGGAGCCGTGTTCGATCGAGTGCAACAAAAAGCGAGTAACGCATGGCACTGACCAGCACGCTCTATACCGGACTTTCGGGCCTGGACGTCAACCAGACGTGGCTCAACGCAATCGGCAA
>JANWHF010000290.1 GCA_025450555.1 Tepidisphaeraceae bacterium
CGCTTGTACCTATCGTCCCACGATGCAAAAAACCGCCTTCGCACTTTCCCGCGCCACCCCGAACCACGAAGGCACAAGCCACAGCCGCACACTCTACACCAGCAAAGCCTTGGAACAAAGCAACTTTATTATTATTTGAGGGCAAATAATACCGGCATGCACCGAGACCTGGCCGGGCCGGCAACCGCCGTGAATCTACTTCCCCGCTTCAAGATTGGCGGTGATCAAACCAACCTTGTCGATCCCGGATCCCCGCATGATGTCGATCGCTTTGGCGACATCGGCGAACCGCACCGCGTCGTCACCCTTGACGAAGGCGACTTTCTCGGCGCGCTCCTTGAAGACATCGGTGAGGCGCGGCCCAAGAGAGTCCCAGTTGGCATCCTCATCGTTGATCTTCAATTTCCCGGTGTCGAGAATTTGAACGACGATCGTCTTTTGCGTGACCTGATCCTGCTGCTTCTGGTTTGGCGGCGCGGGCTGCGGCACCAGCGCGTCCAGGCCCTTCGGCGTCAGCGGCGTGATCACCATGAAAATGATGATCAGCACCAGGAGAATATCGATCAGCGGGACGACGTTCATCGTCGCCATCGCACCGCCCTGTTTTCCTCCAACGTCCATTCCCATTGTCGTGGCTCCTGATTCATGTTCCGCGTCCCGGTGCAGTCACCGGAACGGATGCGCTTGCAAAAACGAAACCGGGAAGCGGGGACCATCGCCTCGCTCCCCAGGTGAACTTAGTCAGCCGGCGGTGGTGGAGCAGTCCGCCGACTCTGTTCGGCTCGATCGGTAATCAAGCCGACATTATCGACGCCCGCGGAGCGAATCTCATCCACGACCTTGACTACGTCGCCATACTTGGCGCGACCGTCGCTCTTGACGAACACGGTCTTGTCCAGCTTGTTGGAAATGCGGTCCCGAACCTGATCGGCAATCTGCGAAATATCCGACTTGGCGCTGCCCAGATAAACGTCCCCGCTCGCCGAGATGCCGACGATGACTGCGTCATCCTTGTCGGCATCGGGCATGTCGGAGGGATTGTTGACCTTGGCCAACTCCACCGACAAGCCCTTGGAGAGCATGGGCGTGACCACCATGAAGATGATCAACAACACCAGCATGATATCCGCCATCGGAATCACGTTCGGCGCCGACATCTGCGGGCCGACGCTTGGCTTGTATGACATGGGTTACTTCTTTCCGCCCGCGCGGCGCGTAATGAAGTAGTTCACCAGCTCCATCGAGGAGTTGTCCATTTCGACGTCAAACGCCTCAACCTTGTTGGTGAAATAGTTGTACGCCCACACGGCAGGCACGGCCACGAGCAGGCCCAGCGCGGTGGTGACGAGCGCTTCGGAAATTCCGCCCGCGACCGCCGACAACCCGGTAGCCTTGGTGGTTTCAATTCCTTTGAACGCGTTGATGATGCCGACCACGGTGCCGAACAGTCCGACGAACGGCGCGGTCGAGCCGATGGTGGCGAGGCCGGAGAGGCCGCGCTTCATTTCGGCGTGCACGATCGCGACCGAGCGATCCAGGCCGCGCTTGGCGGCTTCGATCACTTCCGCGTCAGCGACCTGCGAGGAAGCGGATTGAAATTCGGAAAGGCCGGTGGCGACCACCTTGGCGATGTGGCTCTTCTTGTTGCGCTCGGCGATGGAGATGGCTTCGTCGAGTTTGCCTTCCCGCAATGCGCCCGCAACCTGTTGGACGAATACGCGGGATTGTTTGCGCGCCGCGCTGTACATCAGCACGCGATCGATCATGACGCCGAGCGACCAGGCCGACAGAAGAAACAGGATGCCCACCACGACCTTCGCGATAATACTCATGCTGCCCCACATGGCCCTCAGGTCCCAGTTGCTCCCCTGCAGAACGACCATGTTCATTGCCCAAACCGCTAGATTCCCAAGCATATGATTCGCTCCTTTTTATTTCGATTGAAACTTGCGGGCCGGAACCGGCATTACCGGTCCCGGCCGACTCCCTGATTGGCGGCATCAATTCGCGGCCTTCCATTCAGGAAGACCGGCCCCCGAGCCGCCGTCCTGCACAAAGCCTAACCACCCATCGTAAACGTGACTGTAATCGTCGTATCAACTTCGACCGGGTCGCCGTTCAACAGCGTTGGCTTGTAGCGCCACTGTTTCACGGCATCCAAAGCGGACTGCACCAAAAGCGGGTGACCGGAGATCACTTCAAGTTGGGCAACCTTGCCGTCCTTGTCGATGATCGCGTGAAGAACCACGTTGCCTTGAATACGGGCCTGCCGCGCCAGGGGCGGATAGAGCGGACGGGTCTGCGTAATGATCGCAGCCGCCGTTACGTTGCCGCCCTGCTTGATGCGCGAGGGGGCCGCTGGCTTGGGCGGAGGCGGAGCCACTGCGGCGACCATTCCCTGTCCAGGGATGCCGCCAAACACGCCGCCGACGTTACCCGTGTTGTTGATTACATCCGGCGGAAGCTCGGCTTCCTTGAACACAGCCACGTCCTTCGGAATCGCGCGCGGCTGCATCAGTTTTCCGGACTGGATCAGGCGCGCAACCGGCTTGACGATTGTCTTGATGGGTTGCGGCGGGGGAGGCGGTGGCGGAGGAGGCGGCGGGGCGATGAGCAAAGTCGAGAGCATCGCCTTCGGGAGCGCCTCGGTATAGATCAAAGGAATCAAAATGAGAATGCCCAGAATTAAGGCCTGCACAACACCCGAGAGTACAAAGCCCCAACCTTTGTTGTCTTTCTTCTTTTCGCTTGTAGATTCGAGCAGATCGTCAAACATCGTGCGTCCCTCCTGCCGGATAGCTCCAGGGCATTTTCAGAGCGGGCCGCCGCGGCGGGCCCGCGCCCATCCCTAGGCCTTCCGGAGTTTAGTACCGGCTGCGGTTCCGGATGAAACCATCGCCCCGCCTTGGCCCCTCCAATTGTTCCAGGCGACAACCAAAGGCGCGGCAATGCCAAAACTGGAATACGTTCCTACCAGAATTCCAACCACCAAAGCAAAGGAAAAAGCGCGCAGGACCTGGCCGCCCATGAGGAACAGTACCAGGACCGTCAGAAACGTCAGGCCGCTGGTCAGGATGGTGCGCGAAAGAGTTTGGTTAATCGAACGATTCACGATGGCCTTAAAAGGCTCGCGGCGCATGAGCCGCGCGTTTTCTCGGATCCGGTCAAAGATCACAATCGTGTCGTTCATCGAATAACCGACCAGGGTCAGTAACGCCGCAATTACCGTCAACGAAATCTCAAAATGAAAGATGGAAAAGAGACCCAGCGTAATCAGAACGTCGTGAAACACCGCCAGGACAGCGGCAGCACCGTACACCCACTCGAACCGAAATGCAATATAAACCAACATTCCGCCAAGGGCATACAGTGTTACCACTACAGCCTGGCGGCGCAGTTCGGAGCCGACTTTCGGTCCGACAATCTCCACATTGATGATGGCGAATGTGCTGGTGTAAAACGAATCGCGGAGGGCGGCGATGACGTTGGCATTCGCGCCGGAAGCGGAAAGGTCGCCGAGGTTGGTTACGATCCCGCGGCGGTCGCGGTCGCGAAACTGGGCAAGCTGGCGCGCCAACTGATTGTATCGGTCCCCGGCGGATGTCCCCAACGCCATGGGGTCCTTGCGCGTCAAGACTTCCGCTATCGTGTCAGCCCCAGCCGCGTTGAAATCCTGCTTGCCAGCCTCACCCGCGCCCAGCGTGGCGTGCAGGGCATTGAGGATCGCCGTCTTCCCGGCGTCGAGCGCCTCGGCTCCCTGGCCCTTTTCTTCCAGATTGATCAAAACTTCATTTCCGTTCGCCGTGGTGAGATCGCTGACGGGGACAATGGTGCTATTCCCGATCCCCTGCTGCGCCAGCCCGGAGCGAAGGGTGTCAATCGGCGGGGCGCCTGAAAAGCGGACGTCGACAACCGTACCGCCTTTAAAATCAATGCCATAGAATAGGCCGCCGTGTGAAAGGATGGAAACCACCCCGGCAGCGAGCAGGAGTCCCGATAAGCCAAAGAAGTACTTGGCTTTGCCCATCCAATCCAGATCAACTTGTTTGAAGAATTCCATGCTCACTCTGACCCGTTAGAGTTGGACACCAACGATCATAGATTTGTTCCCAAAATCGAACTGTTGGCCATTCTTTGTAGCACAGCCACTCTGGGCTGTGCGCCTTCGTTGAGTGCTGCAAAGACCACACAGCCAAGAGTGGCTGTGCTACTAAATGCTCAGTTCCGCCTCGCGGGGCATCTTGGCCAAGTGCCAATCAAAGATGACGCGCGAAACATAGACCGACGTGAACAGGTTCGCGAGAAGCCCGACCGCCAAGCTGACCGCAAACCCACGAATCGGACCCGTTCCGAACAAAAACAAAAATGCGGCCGAAACGATGGTCGTCACGTGCGTATCGATGATGGTCAGGAAGGCGCGCTTGAATCCAATGTCAACGGCGGAAACCGGGGCTTTTGACGCGCGCAACTCTTCCCGGATGCGCTCAAAAATCAGCACATTGGAATCGACGCCCATGCCAATCGTCAAAATGACGCCCGCGATGCCCGGCAAGGTCAGGACGGCGCCGAAATACGCGAGCGCCGCGAGTAGCAGGACGAGGTTCAAAATCAAGGCAACCACGGCGTTGATGCCCGACAGGCGGTAGTAAAAAACCATGAACACCATCACCACAATCAGGCTGATGATTGAAGCCTGCACGCCGTGCCGGATGGAATCCGCTCCGAGCGAGGGGCCGACGGTGCGCTCTTCAAGATATTTGATCGACGCGGGCAGCGCTCCGGAACGCAGGACCAGGCCAAGATCGTTCGCTTCCTGCTCGCCGAACTGGCCTTCGATGACGCCCGTATCGTCGATGCGGCCGTTGATGACCGGCGCCGTCTGAAGCCTATGCTCGAGGACGATGCCCAGTTGCTTCCCAATGTTTTGTTCCGTGAACGGCCCAAATCGGCGGCCCGCTTCGGTGGATAGTGTGAAATCCACATCGAAGAAGCCGATGTTTTTCGTGCTGCGCACGGCGGTCGCGCTGCGCAGGTCGCGGCCCGTAACCACCGGCACGCGATCGATCACGTACCAGCTTTCGCCGGCAGCCTGACTGGTGCCCGATGCCGAACTCTTTCCCTGCACGATTTGCGCGTTCGGCGGCAAGACGCCCCCGTGCGCAGCCAGTGCCGCCGCCTCGGACTGATACGCAGTCGTGTCCAGTACCAGGTGCAGTTCCAACTGTCCGCCAGCCTGGATCACACTCTTGGCGCGGTTGGGATCGCCTTCGCCGGGAAGCTCGACGATGATTTCGTTCTCTCCCTGGCCGTACGGGGCGACCAATGGTTCTGTCAATCCGAGCGCATCGATACGGCGCCGAATCGTTTCTTCGGCCTGATCCATGGTCTGCTGCTGGATGTTTACAATGCGCGACTGCTTCATCGTTACAAGATAGCCGGAGGGTTCGCCGGGCGCGGGAGTAACGTCCCAATCCGGAAACTGATCGTTAATCAGGTTGCGCGCAGTACCGGCTTGCTCGGAAGCAATATTGTGGACCAGAATTTGCGTGTCGCTTAGCTTGCGAATTTCGTCGTAGCGAACGGCTTTGTCGCGAAGCGTGGTCGTGATGTGGTCGAGGGTTTGATCCGTCTCCTGGCTGATCGCTTCCTGCACCTGCACCTGGAGGATCAGGTGCGTGCCGCCTTGTAAATCGAGGCCCAGCTTGATGCTGTCCGAAAAATTCGATTTCACCCCGGCCCAGGACTTGGGAGGGAAATCCGGCCGCCCCACAAGACCAATCACGCAGGCCAGGATGACGGCTACGATGAACAGCGCTTTCCACTTGAGATTCGTTGTCATGGCTTGAACTGGCTCAGGACTCCACGGGTGAGGGCTGTCTTCCTGCCCGTCAGTCATCATGGAGCGGATCGTTACCCCGGCCCTACGACTCCTCCTTACTTTCTGGTTGCAGGCCGGACACGGCGGAACGCAGGACCTTTACCTTCAC
>JANWHF010000291.1 GCA_025450555.1 Tepidisphaeraceae bacterium
CGCCACGCCCCATCGTTGTCCCGAATGCGGCACGCCTGCGCAGCATCCATCAACCCCTTCACTGAAACTTTCGCCATCGACGAGCGTCTGAAAGCGCAGAGGACCCGAAATGCTCGGGCCTATCTTGATCTTTCTTCGTGAGGCGATCATGTCAAAGATTGCGATCAGACGATGCAATCCTTGCCAACGGTCGTTCCTCAGCAAATACTTCAGGGCTGGGTTCGGCGGGAATTCAACGGCACTGCTTTCTACTTGATTCCACTTGCTGGAAAAAACCAATAAGCCTTCGCCCAAGTCGCGCGGCAACAAACAGCAGACAAGCCACGCACGCGATCAGCCACAGCCATCGCAGATAGGTGGCGGTGGTGATCGAGATGCCCACGCCGGCCAGCGCGACATAGCCGGCGACGCAAGCCGGGCATTTGGGCAGCAGCGCCAGCATGAGGCCGGGCCCGATCCACCCGGCCACCTCTCCGCCGCGACGCGCAGCATGGCAGCATCTGTGGCTCATGAGTGGGCTCCATTTGAGCAGCCGCAGCTACCTGAAGCCTGCGCGAGCGCCGGCGCCTTCGACACGAACTTCGGCCAATAAGGCTTATCCGCATCGGCAAAAGTTCCGTTTTCGTACCGGTCATGGTAGCGGACCCACGCCATGGCAAATGGGAGCTGGTCCTCATCGCGTCCCTTGGGTACCAGGTCCAGCAGCGTGTTATGAAAATCTTCATCGCTTCTTTGCGGCTTTTCCCTCGGCAAGTGTGCGGATTCGATTCAGCTTATGTGCCCATCCCTTCGGCATTCCATCGCGATGCTGTGAATCGATCAGGCCCATCGCCTGGTGCGTGAATTTCAAAACCGTGCCGCTGCCTTGCGCGGCCAGGCGGTACTGAATGTGATTCACCGCCGGGTACGACATCGGCATCGGCCCGATGATCTCGAGCAGCGTAGGCGGCTTAATCACCTGCACATGGCCCCACAGATGACCAGCGTTGTTGCCAAGGTCGCGGTACCAGCGCCCGCCGGGCCAGGCTTCCAGCTTCAATGGCATGGGCTTGCCGTCCATCATCTGGCTTTCGGGGCCGAGCTCCTCCAGCATCGCCTGGAAGACAACTTCGATTGGCGCGTTAATGGTTTGTTCCTTCGTGATCTTGAAGGAGGTTACGCTTTCCGTTTCCGGCATCATTGTCGCAGTCATGGTTGCTCCTGTGTTTGAGATTTGGAACGCGGAGGTTCCGGGGGTTGTGTGTGTGATTCGCGTGCGCGCTGCTCGGCACGTTCCTTGATGCGCGAGATCTGGTGCGTCCAGAATCGCTCGTAATGTTTGACCCAGTCATGCACGGTTTTAAGTTCCTTTGGGTTGAGCCGATAAACCCGATGGCGCCCCCGCCGGCTGGCGGATACCAGCCGAACGCGCCGCAGCACGTGCAGATGCTTAGACACCGCCGGCTGCGGCAGCCGCAGCGCCCCCACCAGATCATTCACCGCCTGGTCCCCATTGGAACCCAGCAGATCGATGATCTGGCGCCTTCGCGGTTCGGCGATCGCGTTGAACACATCCGATGTCGTCGCTGCTCGTGCCATTGCGGGAGATTGTATTCCCATAAGAGAATATGTCAATCAAAAAAATTTGATAAACCGTTTTTGTGAAAATTCGGAGGCGCGAAGCCGCCAAGCGACGTGTTGCGCTGCACGGCGATGGTGAGCGTTGCGAATGTCTTAACCCGTTGTAATGGATCAAATTCAGGAAGGAATCATTGCATATCGCCGTTCATGATCGAGCAGCCATTGCTTATGCGACAAACCCCCGGCATATCCGGTCAGTTTCCCGCTGGCGCCGATCACGCGATGACACGGGACGACGATGCCGATCGGATTGGCGCCATTGGCTGCCCCCACCGCCCGGCTCGCGCCGGGGTGGCCCACTTCAGTGGCCAACCTCCCATAATGAGTGGTGGTCCCACAAGGTATATCCCGCAGCGCCTTCCATACCTTGCGCTGAAATGGGGTGCCATTTGTCGCAACCTGGATTTCATCGAGAGCATCGATGCTTCCATCGAAATAGGATTTCAGCGCTGTCTTCACCGAAGCGGGTGCCGCGCCATCACGCAACGTGTATTGCCCATAATGGAGACGCAGCAACCGGTGCATCCGATCTTCCGTCTGGGCAAAATCCAAAGCGCGCACAATGCCCTCATCATCCGTCACCAGAAGCAGCGTCGTCATCGGCGATTTCCATCGTTCAAGCTGTAAGTGCATCACAAGTCTCCATTGAGCGTGATTTTTCCGAAGATGCTTTCACGGGTCGGCTGTTGGACATCCAAAGGTGCACAACCGCATACGCGCGCCACGGGCTCCAGCGATCAGCGCGGGCAAGCAATTTAGCTGTCGTCATTCGGTTCCCGCGCACTGCCAATGCTCGTTGCACAGCAACATCCCCCGCGAGAAATGCATCGCTCTCGCCCATCGCCCGCATGGCGATGTATTGTGCGGTCCATTCGCCGACGCCGGGCAGCTCGCGCAGGTGCGCGATGGCATCCTCCAGATCTTTGCGAGGATCGAACAGATGCGGATCGCCTGCTGTCGCGCCGGCGATGTCGACCAGCGCCGCGCCTCGTGCCGGAACTATTCCAAGCCCATTGAGCGCACTTAATTTGAATCGCTCTGGCCGGGGGAATGCATGTGTCAATCCAGATTCATCCGCTCCAACTCCGGTCGTCGTTCCTATTGCGGCGGCGATTCGTCCCGCGAGGCCCGTCGCTCCCTTCACCGTGATCTGCTGCCCGAGCACCGCGCGCACGGCAATCTCAAATCCATCCCATCCGCCCGGCACGCGCAGCCCAGGCCGGGCCTTCAACAGCGCCGCCAGGATCGGATCAGCGGATAACACTTCCGCGATGGCCCCCGGTTCGGCACTCAGATCGAACATCCGCCGGATGCGCGTGATGATCGTCGACAGCGCGCTCAGTTGTGGGAATCGCACCGCGACGCGCAAGGCTGATTGCTCCGGTGCGTGCGTCACGTGAATCGTGCCGACCGCATCACCCAGTTCGATCACCCGGCTGTAGCGGTCGGATGTGACCACCTCGACGCCCGTAATCGCGCGAACCTGAAGAAAGCAAATCATCGCCTCCCAGTCGTAAGGCGGCCGATAGGGCAACAGAAGCTGAACCTGCGGCCAAGAAGATCGATCGCTTGTGGCACGCCTTCGCAATTCACTGGGGGGCCGACCATAAAGTTGGCCGAACGTCTCGTTAAACCGGCGCACGCTGCCAAAGCCGCTGGCCATCGCGATGTCGATCATCGAAAGATCGGTCTGATGAATCAGTTGCTTGGCCAGCAAGACCCGCCGCGTCTGTGCGACTGTCACGGGCGCCGCTCCGATATGCTGACGAAACAGTCTTCGCAGATGGCGCTGACCAATCTGAAGTCGGTCGGCCAGGTCATCGACATCATTCTCATCGAGTGCCCCACTCTCGATCAGTTTCAGCGCGCGCGAAACCGTCGCCGACGTCCCCCGCCACGCATCCAGATCCGGCGAACTCTCCGGCCGGCACCGCAGACAAGGCCGATAGCCCGCCTCCTGCGCCGCGGCAGCCGTCGGAACAAAGACACAATTCTTCAACTTAGGCGGCCGCGCCGGACAGATCGGCCGACAATAAATCCCCGTCGTCTTCACGCACGTGAAGAACCGCCCGTCATGTCGCGCGTCCCGCGCCAACACCGCACGATAACACACCGCCGGGTCGAACTTCATGCCCGGAGGATAGACGCAAGTCCCGCCCAAGTCTGGCGGTTTTCGGACATGGATGAGAAATCACCGGTAGCAATGGACGCGATTAAAAATGCGCCGTCGCCGCTGATCGGCGCCCTGATTCCTTTAGCCGCCCCTTCTGTGGGGCGCGTGTTGCGGGATGGAGAGCAAGAGCAATTTGATAACGCCGAGTATCGCGACTTGGTTCTTGAACATGGATATTGCGCTCAACAACCACTGGACGCGCCCCACAAAGGGGCGGCTAACTAAAGGGACCATGACTCCGCTTCGCGTCGACGAGTGATTTCATTTGATGCAGGTGTGCGAAAATCGTAGAACATTCTCTCCTCTCGGAGGACAATCGCGATGAAAATCTCCTCCCGCCCTGTTCTGTTCCCGCTCGTTCTTATCTTCGCTTCCTTTGCAATCGCATCCGCGCCGGTGCAACCTTTTCATCGCACCGGACCCTTCCTTCTGGGCGCTGATATTTCCTGGGTGCAGGAGGATGAAGCCAGCGGCACCGTCTTTTACGACCTCGGCCACCAGCAGGACATCTTCCAAATCCTCAAAGACCATGGCTTCAATGCCATTCGCCTGCGCGTGTTTGTAAATCCCGCATCACCTCAGGGATACGCGGCCACCAGCAAGGAAGCCTATTGCGATCAGGAGCACACGCTCATCATGGCCAAGCGCGCGCATAAAGCAGGCATGAGGCTGCTGGTCGATCTGCATTACAGCGACACCTGGGCCGACCCCGGAAAGCAGACCAAGCGGCCGCGTGGGAGCATCTTGATTTTCCCGCGCTGCGCCAGGCGGTCTACGACCACACCTTCGCGGTTCTCTCAGCCCTCAAGCGACAGGGAACCGAGCCGCAGATGGTGCAGATCGGCAATGAGATCACCAACGGCATGCTCTGGCCCGATGGACACACTCGCGATCATTTGGATCAATTCGCGGAGCTTCTCAAATCCGGAATTGCCGCGGCCCGCGCGGTCGATCCGAAAATCAAAGTCGTCCTGCATCACGATAAAGGAAAAAACAACCAGGCCGTGCGCGCCTGGATCGACAAGCTGATCGCCCGCGGAGTGCAGTTTGACATCATCGGCCTCTCCTGCAACGACACCGGCTCCCCCGATCGCTGGAAAGAAAACTTCGACGACCTGGCTACGCGCTACCCGCAATACGGCCTGATCGCCGCCGAGTATTCCTATCACAAGCGCGAGCTGAACGAAGCGGTTTTCAACGCCCCCGATCGCCGAGGCATCGGCACCTTCATCTGGGAACCCACCCGCCATCACGAAGCAATCTTCTCGCCGCACCGCGCCAAGGATGGAGAAGAAAATGCCGGACCCAAGCCCGGCACCGTCGGCGCCGCCGGGCATCGGCCGCGAACGGGGCGATTTGATACCAATGAGTTGATCGATCTTTATCCGCAGATGTCGAGGGATTTTGCGAAAAAGCCTTGAACGGTGAATCCTATGATTCTAAAGGGCAGATCTAAAGACGTATTTGAGCTGCAACTCGATCAGAATGAGCTACTCATGCTGGCATTTGCGCTAGGTTGGGCATCAGGGGGTCCCGCTGGTGACGATGATGCAAAGTTCAGACAGCGTTTTGGCTGGAAAGCGTCCGGCCCTCCGCCATCAAAACAGGAACTCATCTCGATGCGCGAGGCGGCATGCAATTGCATCGATCTGCTGCATTCGGCCGAGTGACACCCCACCTGTTTAGCGAAACTTATTCAATATGCATCTTATTTCATCTGACGAGAATCGTTGTACGGTCGAGCTTCCAAAGAGGGAGTTGATCATTGCCGTTCGCGCGCTGAGCGAACTGGCAAATGGCATTAGCCCGCCGGAATGGGAGTTTCCCATCATCGTTGGCGCGGAGCGAAGGGAGGTACGCCAACTGCTGGTCGAGCTTCACCAATTGCTGGTCGGAAAACCACAACCCCGAGGCGATGGAACCAACACTCGGTAATCTCAAGCGCGTTCGGGTCTGAGCATTGGAACGCCCTCCTGTCCATGCGGGGGCATCTCGCGCCGCCCCGGATCCCTCAGCGCGTCCGACCACGCACGTTCCAGTTTTTCGCATGTTTCGAATATTTCATTTGTTGCACATGATGCAGATATCCGATATAATTGAGCGAGGATCCATCAAGGAACAAACCATGGTCGCCGCTATCAATGAAGCGATTACGCCGACGCAGCAGGAGGCGCGGATTGCCCGGGAATCCAGCCGACGGCTCAGCCGATTCGCGAAGCGCGATCGGCTAACGATTCAAATCCCAATTTCAGGTCACAAGAGCGAATCCATCGAGTTGCCGCGTGCGGCAGTTGGGCTCCTGATGCGCATCCTCACTGAAATGGCCGAGGGGAATGCAGTGACGCTCATGCCGATTCACGCCGAGCTGACTACCCACCAAGCGGCGGCGATTCTCGGCGTTTCCCGTCCCTTCCTTATCAAGCAGATGAAGGAAAAGAACATCCCTTTTCGACGCGTCGGAACCCATCGACGCGTGCGCTTCGACGATCTGATGGCATACAAGAATCGAATCGATGCCGACCGCGCTAAAGTGCTCCAGGCGTTGGCCGCTCAGGCGCAAGAGCTGAACATGGGATATTGAGCCTTGACCAGCTTCAAGGTCATTTACGACGCTAACGTTCTATACCCTGCTCCAGTGCGAGATCTGCTGATGTGGGTGGCGCTGCAGGATGTGGTCTTGGCGCGATGGACCGACGAGATTCACGATGAGTGGATTCGTAATGTCCTGCAGAACCGGCGGGATATCAAGCCCGAGCAGTTACAGCGAACGCGCGAGTTGATGAATGTTCATGTGCGCGACTGTCTCGTCACCGGCTATGAATCTCTCATTCCGGGATTGAAACTGCCTGATGAAAAGGACCGGCACGTGCTTGCCGCCGCGATCAAGGCCGGCGCAAGCGTCATCGTGACATACAACTTGAGTGACTTTCCCGAGGAGTCTCTCGCGCCCTTCGGGATCGATGCGCAGCACCCGGACGAGTTTCTGGTGTTCCAGTTCGATTTGAATAAGGCCGCCATCTGCAATGCCGTTCGATTGCAAAGGCAAAGCCTCAGGAACCCGCCCAAAACTGTTTTGCAGCTTCTGGACACTTTGGCAGCGCAGCAACTGCCCCTCTTTGTCGAAAGGCTTCGAGCTTTTCAGGAACTGCTGTGAGCGAACGCGTTGGGATATGTGTTACGGAAGCCTTAGGAGCCGCGGGTCATCGCCCGCGGACGGGCCGGTTTGATACTCCTGTCCACGCCGGGGCGTACTCGCGCCGCCTCGGATCCCGTTGCGCGTCCCAAGACGCACATTCCAGTATTTCGCGATCGTTTCGATATTCACAATGGCCTGCGCCTTGAACTTCCGCGCGATTTATGGCGTAATGTTCCTAGGTAATTGACGAACGAGTCGTCGGCACGCTTTGTATCGTACCCTCCTCTCTGGACCCTTCTACCTTCCTGGGCCGGACATCGGTCCCTTTCGAATTGCGACCCGGAAAGTAAAGCGCGGGTCGTTACGCCCAACCGTAGGAGACATCCATGGGCAGCAAGTTATACGTCGGGAACCTCAGCTATAACGCGACAGGTTCGGAACTGGAACAATTATTCGCAGCGCACGGCAGCGTGCAGAGCGCCGAAGTGATCGCGGACCGCGACACCGGCCGAAGCAAGGGCTTCGGATTCGTGCAGATGGGTTCGGACACCGAAGCGCAGGCGGCCATCGCCGCCCTCAACGGCAAGGAACATGACGGCCGCGCCCTCACCGTCAACGAGGCCAAGCCACGCGAAGACCGTCCCCGCAGCGGCGGCGGCGGCGGCGGTGGCCGTGGCGGATTTGGTGGTGGTGGCGGCGGCGGCAAGCGCCGCAACTTCTAACCATCCCGGTGCAATACAAAAAGCGGGGGCCTCGACTTATGGCGAGGCCCCCGCTTTTTTCAATTGGAGCGTGAAACGACTCGCACTCGGTGTCCGGAGCGTGATTCACGACCATCACGATCTTCGCCTCGGATCCCCCCGCCAGTTTGAGAAACTCTCCACGGATGTCGGGAGAGCTAACGCTGCACAGCAGCAACGTCCCGCTCCCTGGCCCAGTGACCGCGCCTGATGGCGGGGCCGCCGACTTCAGTTTCCCGGGGGTCGCCGGCCGGGTCGCTGGCTCCCGTGCTTCCGCTTCGCTGGCCGCGGATGTTGCGACGATGAGTGATACATTAAATACGAGAGCTGTAAACACAGTTTTAAAGGCGGCAAGTCGCGCCTGCGCCGCGGACTCCGATGGGTTTTGTTGAGGGGGGTTGGCCTACTCCAAACAGGCCCGAAAGCAAAGTAAAGGTCGCGTCCCGGTCGTGCCCCCCTTCAGTACCCACTGATTGTGGAGGCGCGCTTGCAAGATTTCCCGCTGCTCAGATTATGCGGGAACAGTGAGTTGCACAGCGGCAACTGCCGATCGGTAATTTGCGTCGAGTTCCGGGCCGAGCAAAAGAAGCGCCTTGAGGCGTCGGACGACCTGGGCCACGTACGCCAGCTCATCGGTTCGAAGCGATCGTCCCAGCACCCGCTGCTCGCGATAGCTCAGCCACTTCTTGATCACGGGATAACCGCCGATGGTCATGGACCAGACGTCGGAAGGCACATTGGACCAGTAAACGCGATCGTTGATGTAGACATCAACCGCGCCTTCGCGCCCCGCGGTCGGTTCGACGCGTCCGCGCCCGCACATAACTGCCTTTTTCTGTCCGAAGAACCCCCAGCCGGCGTCGACTGCCGTATCCGCGGGTTCTTCGATCGCGCCGCCGCCGACCTTTGTCGGCACCGCCAGGTCGCGCAGCTCGGACCGGAGCTTGCCGACCGTCACGCCTTCCACGGGTTTGTCTGGCAGCAGCAGGTCCGCCACTCGGCGCCCTAAGTCTGCCGACGCTTTGAGCAGATCGGCGTCCGCCGGTATCGGAACCCGAGGCCAATCCTGGCGCAAAGCGGCTTCGTTTTCCTTTCGATAGGCGGGCGACCAAAGGACAGCGAGCAGGTGGAAGAATATTCGCCGGGCCGCCTCAATTGCTTCAATGGTGAGCGTGTGACCATCAGTACCTGTCGCAGCAATGTGATTGAGCGCGCAAATCGACTCGATCCACTTCTGGCGAACATTCGGCTCGACGGTTTCCGCGAACATTGGGTCTTTCGGGCGATGCAGCAGTGGAAAAACATTCGCCGTACGCTCGATCAGATGGATCGATCCAAGGTACACGAGCGGCAGAGGCCCTTCGACCTCGCCCTTGCGAATTGCGGCAGCAGCCGTGAAAGCCATGTTGCCGTCGAAGATTTGGGGGAAGTAATTCGGTCGACGCTCGTCCAGGAGCTTGCCCTCTGGCTCCCAATACAGCCACCGATCATCGAGTGGGCGGTAAGAAAACCGGACGAACTTGTCAGGCAGAATGCCACGTCGCACGGGGGCGCGCCGCGTCTCGGCTGCTTTGAATCGATTTCCTTCGGTGATCGCGGACGGCGCTTCGCGCGCAATTTCGTAATCGGTAACAGTTGGATCGAAGTATCGCTTCATGCGCGCTACCAAGTCGCCACGATCCACGTCGACGACAAGATCGTCGCGGCTCGTCTTCACCCCCACGAAGTATTCCGAGAAAAAGTCAGGCAGCGGTGGCCAGGTCGCATAATCCGCGGCAGACGATCCCGGAGAAAACATGTATCGCAGTGCGGGCGACGCCTCCACCTTCGCGTACGGCGGCGTCGAAGAGGGATCGTCTAGTGTCTGCTTAAGCATCGCGCGTTTGTCATTAGCCGATCCCCAGAGGTCGCGATAATAGACCTCAGCGGGTTGCTTGCCGCCCGGAGCGTCTTCGCGGTTTACGAAGGTGGCGATGGCCGTGCCGACTTGGATGCCGATGGGCTGATCGTCCGTCGTGAACATCGACTGGTCGGGCCGGCCATCGGGCGTACGTTTCCCGGTCTTGAATTTGTCGCCGTTGCAGTTGTCGATGTAAATCGTTTCAAATTCGTCCAGCAGCCGCTTGCGCAGCACCGGATGCGATTGCCCGTCGAGCCAGGAGTAGTTGCTGATGTAGCAGACGATGCCACGGCGGCTCGCTTCGCCGATCCGGCGCTCGGCGAGTCGGAAGAACCGGACGTAAAGGTCGTTGAGCCCGCGGACGTTGACGCCGTACGCGTCCAGCCCCTCGTAGTAGGGGCGCATCAGATCCTGCTCTTCGTCCTGCGCCACGCCCGCGAACCCGTTGTACGGCGGATTGCCGAGGATGACGATGATGGGCGCCTCCCGCTTCACCTTCGAAGCCGCTTCCTGTTCCTCCTCGAGGAAGTGGAATGCGATCGTCTGCTTCGCCCCTTTGGGCGGCTCCCAGCCGGTGAGCGCGTTGGTGAGAAAGATGCCGGCCCGCTCCTCAGGCGGCATGCGTGTGCCCAGCTCGCGCAGTGTCACGCCGACTTGCAGATGGGCGACGACGTATGGCGCGGGCAACACTTCAAATCCGAAAACACGGGTAGTTAGCGCCTTGCGAACACCGGCCGCCGCAAGAGCGCCATGCCCCTGCTCGGTCAGCGTGCGGTGAATCTGCCGCGCGACTTCGATCACGTATGAGCCGGTTCCCGCTGCAGGATCGAGTACATAAACGTTCTCGTCGGCCAATCCATTGGCAATTCCCAACTCCGTGCGCAGCAATTGATCGACCCGGCCGACCATGTACCGCACGATCTCCGGCGGCGTGTACCACACGCCCAGGTCTTTGCGCAGCTCCGGGTCGAACGCCTGGAGGAAGGGCTCGTAAAAGAGCGTGATCGCGTGATCGGCGTCGAAGCTTTTGAAGAATTCCACCTCGTCAACATTATTCAGCGACGCCGCCGCCCACTCGATCGGCTCGCGCAATCCCAGATCGGCAAGCCGGCGCGGGCGCGCGATCTCTTCATACAGGTCCCCGATCAGCGGAAGCGCCAGATGTTCGCTGGCGTCCTTCCAGTCGAACGATCCGGGCTGGTGCGGGCGCTGGCGCCAAAGCATCCAGCCGCTGAACAATCCATAGAACAGCGTCTGGACGAGCGACGACCGGAAGAAATGCTCGCCTTCTGCGCCATGAAAGTGCAGTCCGAGAGTACGTTCCATGGCCTCGCGGAGCGGCGCGAGATCCTCCATCGGGCGACGCTCGATGCGGCGGCGCGCCTCGCGGGCGTGGCGCGCCAGGTCGGCTGCCAAATCGCGGGGTCGACGGACCGGCGCGCCGTGTCGCATTGCCGCCAGCAGAAAATCGGTGACCGCCTCGCCCCGCTCATCGACCAGAGTCCGGGCAGGCGTGTCGTAAAAGGCCGCTCGATCGGGGGCCAGCGCGGATCGACCCACAATCACGGCACCGCCCGACTCACCGCGGGTTATAAGCAGAAAATCCCAATAATTGGTGACGAGAACGGTCCCATATCGCTCGATATAGCGCGAAATCTGTTCACCCGAGGCAACAGCCGGCAGCGCCTCTTCGGGCGACTTCACCTCGACGACGCCGCGCCACGCGCCGCTCTTGGCCTCGATCAGCGCAAAATCGGGCCGGCCGGCGCCGGTGTCGGGGATTTCAGGATTGACGATGACCTTTGGATCGAGCTGATGTCCAAGTGCGTTGAGGAGATTCTCCAGAGCGCCGCGGTAAGACAACTCAGGCGTGTGATGGCCGGCGTGATGGATCGCGCGGACGCGCTCCAGGTAAAGATCGAGATGGCGACGGGCGAAAGGCGCAGAGCTACCCGCGACGACCGATCGCTTGTCGGCCCGCAAGGAGCGAACTTCGTGCGGCGAGAGAAGACTCAAATCCAAGGAGGACTCGGGCTTCGGACTCGGTGAGATGAGCGAGCGAGGGCGCGACGCCATATTCAATGATGATAGCTTCAATGTCCGGACCGGGAAACTTTGTGCGGATGCGATTCAAAGTCTCGACCGTCACCGGGAGCTTCGTGGGATTGTGCCCATATTTGGCCTCGGCCGCGGCAAGTGTGGTCATCGCCACCACGAGCCCGCCGCGCGCTTCCACATAATGCCTCAGCGCCGCCAGCGAACTGCCGGATGTGACCACGTCATCCACCCGCAGGTATGTCTGCCCAGCCACCACCGCGCCGCTGTACCGGGGCCGGCGAGCAAATCGCGCGCGAGCGCTGGCATCGGTGTGCTGCGGGCGGTTGATCTGAATGAGTGAATCGTCCACGTCGAGCAGCGCCAATTCACCAAGCGCCTTGGCGTAAACGACCGGGAGCTTATTGCGACCGCTCATTTCCTCCGCATGGACCGAAGCCACGACGGCACCCCGATACGCCTGGCCGAGCTGCACGCAAATATTGGGATTTATAATGGCGTCTACCACTTCCGTTGCCGCGAGCGTGTCCCCTGCCTTTGCATTCTCGTACGCAGCGCTTCGGTTGGCGGGATCCTCGCCAGGTTTCCATGCGGCCCCGAATAGCTTCGGCAGATCTATTCGCGCGAAAACCGAGGAATTCTGCAAAACAAACATTTGAGTTCGCCGTAATGTTAGGGTATAGTACGCATCTAATTCGTGTTGCGTATTTGTATGGATTGACGGTGGAGACGGTATGACGAGCGAAATGAGGATGTTGCAACGGCCGGGGTGGCGGCTTCAGCCGTCAGCCTTTCACAAGGGTGGGCGCGGGAGCATGGGCGGGTCCGTCAATCTGTCGGAAGTCAGGAAGAAAAATCGAAAAAGTGATGCATTTTGACACTGCCGTTCGGCCCGCCTGTTGCGGATTGATGGGAGGCGGTTAGGGAAGCGGGTTTTGACCATGAGCGGGGTTGGGACGGTGGATCGGGAGCAGGTTAGAGCGGGTGGGGGTTGC
>JANWHF010000292.1 GCA_025450555.1 Tepidisphaeraceae bacterium
AAGGATCTCCTTGCGATCCGCGATGATGTGGTTCGTGCCTGATTTGTTTTAATCACAGGTCTCAAATGCAAACGACATCTGACGAACAACAGGAACTCTGGTTTCTCACCGGAAGCCAGCATCTCTATGGGCCCGAGGCACTGCGTCAGGTGGCGGACAACGTTCAGCAACTCGTGCAGGCTGTCAACGGTTTCGGTCGGATTCCGGTCAAGCTGGTGAGCAAGCCTGTTTTGACCGGGCCAGAAGAAGTCCTCAAAGCGTGCAACGACGCAAATTCCGATTCGAAATGCGTTGGCGTCATTCTTTGGATGCACACATTCTCGCCCGCCAAGATGTGGATCACCGGCTTGCGTGCCTTGCGTAAGCCCATGCTCCACTGGCATACACAGTTCAATCGGATGCTGCCGTGGGCAACGATCGACATGGATTTCATGAACCTGAATCAGGCCGCCCATGGCGATCGAGAGGCGGGCTTCCTGCACACGCGGCTTCGGCTCCCGCGAAAGGTGGTCGTGGGCCACTGGACGGATCAGGAGGCGCTGGATCGCGTGGCGACATGGACCCGAGCTGCACTGGGCTGGGCGGATCTGCAGGGCGCTCGCTTCGCCCGGATCGGCGACAACATGCGGTATGTCGCCGTCACTGAGGGCGACAAGGTTGCCGCGGAGGCGAAGTTTGGATTTTCGGTAAACGGCTATGGCGTGGGTGATGTCGTAAAATTCGTGAACGAGGTGAGTGATGCGCAGATCACCGCGCTCACCTCGGAATATGAGGGCCGATACAACGTCGCTCGTCCGCTTCGAAAAGGCGGAGATCGACATGAGTCTTTGCGAGACGGTGCGAGAATTGAGCTCGGCCTCCGCGCGTTTTTGAAGGATGGTAACTTCAAAGGATTTACAACGACCTTTGAAGATCTGCACGGCCTCAAGCAGTTGCCCGGGTTGGCCGTGCAGCGGCTGATGGCTGATGGATTGGGGTTCGGCGCGGAGGGTGATTGGAAAACTTGTGCCATGCTCCGCGCTGCCAAGACTATGGCCAAAGGTCTTCCGGGGGGCACGAGTTTTATGGAGGATTACACTTACCACTTGAATCCCGCCGATCCGCTGGTCCTTGGCTCGCACATGCTTGAAATCTGCGAATCGATTGCCGAGGGACAGGCATCACTGGAGATCCATCCGCTTGGAATCGGTGGGAAAGCCGATCCGGTTCGCCTCGTGTTCAATGCGCCCGCTGGCGCGGCAATCAATGCCTCGCTGATTGACCTGGGAAATCGCTTTCGCCTGATCGTCAATGAAGTGGATGCGATCGCGCCGCCGGAACCGCTGCCAAAGCTGCCGGTGGCTCGCGCGGTTTGGCGCTGCCGACCGGATTTCAAAACCGCCTGCGCCGGTTGGATCTATTCCGGCGGCGCGCACCACACCGTCTACAGCTATGCGGTGACCGTCGAGCATCTGAGGGACTTCGCGGAAATTGCCGGGGTAGAACTGGTCACGATCGGCTCTGGCACCGAGCTTCAGGAACTCCGCCAGACGCTGCGGAACAATGAAGTCTATTACCACTTGGCCCCCGGCCTCGGCCAAATCTGAACGAGGGGAGCTTAATGCCTTACGACAAGCTCAAAGAGCAGGTACTCAAGGCCAATCTCGCACTGGTTGATGCAGGACTGGTCGTGCTCACCTGGGGCAACGCCAGTGGCGCCGATCGAGAAGCCGGTGTGATCGCCATCAAGCCAAGCGGCGTTTCTTATGACAAGATGAAGGCCGACGACATCGTCGTGCTGTCAATCAAGACTGGCGAAGTCGTGGATGGCGCCGGCCGGCCGTCTTCCGACACGCCTACACACTTGCACCTCTATCGGGAATTCCCCTCGGTCAATGGCGTCGTCCATACCCACTCGCTTAACGCGACGACATTTGCCCAGGCCAAACGCACTATCCCCTGCTTCGGCACCACCCATGCCGACAACTTCCACGGCGAGATCCCCATCACCCGCGATTTGCGATCCGATGAAGTCGAAGCCGACTACGAGCTCAATACCGGCCGAGTCATCGTCGAGCGATTTCGCCAGGGCGGCATTGACCCCGCGAACGTGCCGGGCGTGCTGGTTGCAAGCCACGCACCCTTCGCCTGGGGTCCAACACCGCAAAAAGCGGTTGAAAACGCGATCGTGCTGGAGTTCGCGGCACAAATGGCCTTGGCCGGGATGGCGATCGCATCCGATTTGAAGCCGATCCCAAAACACCTTCTCGACAAGCATTTTCTTCGCAAGCACGGCCCCGCCGCTTATTATGGTCAGCCGAAAGCCTGAATTCTGTGATGCCAAAAAATAGATCACCTGATGTTGCTGTCATCTTTGATATGGATGGCGTGCTTGTCCTGACGGAAGATGCCCACTGGAAAAGCTGGCTCGAAGTCGCGCGTCCGCGTCGCGCAGAACTGAGCTATGCCGCGTTCAAAAGCTGCTTCGGGCGGATCAATCCCGATTGCATTCCGATTCTCTTTGGTCCTCGATCGCTGCAGGAATCGGTCGCGATTGCCGAAGAAAAAGAGGCCGCTTTTCGCAAAATCGTGAGTGAACGCGTTCCGCTCGTTCCGGGAATTGTCGAGTTTCTGATGGGTTTGCAGAACCTTGGCGTGCGGCTGGGCGTTGGCTCCTCCGGGCCGCCGGAGAATGTGAAGGCGCTGGTTGAAGGCGGCGGCATCGCTCGATTTTTCTCGGCCACCGTGGACGGATCGCAGGTGCGCCGGGGGAAGCCGGCGCCGGATGTCTTTTTGACCTGCGCGCAGCGTTTGGAGGTAGCCCCCGTCGGATGCGCGGTCATTGAGGATGCACCGGTCGGAATCCGCGCAGCGGTCGCCGCGGGAATGCTGGCCGTCGGCGTCGCGACCACTCATCCAGAGGCGGAGCTTCGCGAGGCCGGCGCGGCACAGGTGTTTCGCGAACCGACCGCCATCGATCCCGCTCATCTGACGTCACTGCTGCGAGATCGAATGGAAAAGAGTACCTGAGCGACAGTTCGTCGCTTACACTATTGTTTTCATGGCTACGTCTACCTATCTGCGTCGGATGCACCAGCGACGGATCATCGAAACCGTCGCGCGCTGCGGGTCCGTTTCACGCTCCGACCTGGCCCGCGCCACGGGCATGAGCCAGCCGACCGTCAGCCGAATTGTCGATCAGCTTCGATCCGAACACATTCTGGCCGAATCTCCCGATGAGATTCAGCCCGGAGACAACGGCTCGGCTAAGACCGCAGCGATTCTTGGCCGGCCTTCGACGCGACTCGAACTCGATCGCACGCGCCCCCGATTCGGGGTCGTCCAGCTCGGGGTTCGACATACTCGCATGGCAATTCTCCCCGTAGCGGTGCCGTTCGAGGATCGGTGGGACCACGAATTTCAAACACCCGCATCAGTCGATGCGTGGCTTGGGCAATTGACCAAGGCGTGGAAGCCGCATCGCAACAAGCGACTTCATACCGTTGTTAGTCTCCCAGGCGTTGTGGACGAGGACACTGGAAAAGTTTATCTCTCGCCCAATGTCCGCTGGCTTGAGAAAACTGACTTGCGCGACGCTTTGAGCGATATTTTTGGCGCCGAGCTGCTCTTCAAGCAGGAGATCCGCCTGCTCGCCCTGGGCCACCTGGCGGCCGAACCGGAGTCCGGCGATTTCCTGCTGGTCGATTCCGGCAGCGGCGTGGGCGGCGCTGCCATGATCGGCGGAGATCTCTTCAGCGGGTCAGTCCCTCTTGCTGGCGAAATTGGGCATGACGCCGTTCCCGGCAACGAGCGTCGCTGCGGCTGCGGCGCGGTCGGATGTCTCGAAACGCTGATCAGCCGACCGGGTTTGATCGCCAGCGCCGCCGAGCACGCCGAAGCAAAAACCTGGCCCGCTCTCATCGAATTTCTGACCGGCCGTCCGATGCCCCGCTGGATGAAGCTGACGCTTGGAAGCGCTGCAGTGGATATCGCCGGCGCCCTCAATGTGCTGGGCTTGCGGCAAGTGGTGCTCACGGGCGCGTTCCACGAACTGCCGCCGGCGTGCATCGATTACCTCAGTAATTGTGTCCGCGAACATGCAATGTGGGCGCGCTTCGGCGAAATCACGCTCCGCACCGCCCCCCGCCGACGGCAGGCCGGAATGGTGTCGGTCGCGTTGGACAGGATGTTCATCGACTAACGGAATGTGTTGAAAAAATCGGTATTTGCTTGAAATCGGATTATTTTTCGTACAGAATGAAATAAAGTCATCGGCGGTATCGGGAAAGGTCGTTGTCGACAAAACCTTCGCGGCTTCTATCCAACCATCGAGGAAAAGGTCATGAACAGGAAGACGGCTGTCACTGCGGTTGCGCGGACAATCCTTGCCGCCGTATTCGGTGCAATGCTTTTGCCGGCGTCGCGCGCCGGGGTTTCTGCATCCTTGAATGTCGATGTTGATAAACCCGGAGTCCCTGTCCCGCCGAATTTCTACGGACTGATGACCGAAGAGATCAATCACGCCTACGACGGCGGCCTCTTTGCCGAGTTGATTCAGAACCGCACGTTTCAGGATCCGCAGCCGCGCGGGCGTGCGAAATCGTCACAGGACTTGCCCATCCACTGGTCGCTGATAGGCAACGGCAAAGCGAGTATCGATCGAAACGATCCAGTGAACCCCGCCCTGCCGGTAAGTCTGCGGCTCGAATTGTCCGGAGGAACCGCTGGAATCGGCAACGACGGATATTGGGGAATCCCCATCCGGCCCGATACGACTTACACCGCCAGCTTCTATTCCAAAGGCGCTGCTAATTTCGCAGGCCCGGTGACCGCATCGCTCGTGCTGGATGAAGGCAATGCCAAGGTTGCCACCGCGAGCACTGATGCAATCAGTTCCTCCTGGAAGAAGTACACGGTCACCCTCACGACGGGCCACGATGTGCCGACGACGGCCAAGGCGCAATTCGTTCTCTCCGCCACCGGCACCGGCAGCGTTAGTTTCAGCATGGTCTCGCTCTTCCCGCCGACTTATCAGAATGTACGGGATGGATTGCGACCGGACTTGATGAAGCTGATGGCGGACATGCACCCGTCCTTCATTCGCCTGCCGGGCGGAAACTATGTCGAGGGAAGCACGTTCCAAACGCGGTTCAACTGGAAGCAAATGATTGGCCCGCCCGATGAGCGTCCCGGTCACATGGGATGCTGGAGCTATCGCTCGTCTGATGGATTCGGCTTGCCGCAATATCTGCTCTGGTGCAAACAGTTGAATGCCGAGCCGGTGCTGGCGGTCTTCGCGGGATATGTCCTGAATCGACAGCATCATGATGCGGGCAGCCCGGAAATGGCGCAGTATACGCAGGAGGCACTGGAGGAGATTGAATACGTCAGCGGATCGCCTGACAGCGAATGGGGCAAGCGTCGCGCGGCTGACGGATTTACTGAGCCATTCCCGCTGCACTACGTCGAGATTGGGAACGAAGATTGGTTCGATCGGTCCGGCAGCTATGAAGGCCGATTCACCGAAATGGCCAAAGCCATTCGCGCCAAATATCCCCAGCTCAAGATCATCGCGACGGCGCCGGTAAAGGGTTTCAAGCCCGACCTGTATGACGACCACTTCTATCGCAGCGCGCGACAATTGATGCACCAGGCCGAACAATACGACAAGCTCGCCGACCTCACCGCCGCTGCACCGGCGATGAGATTTGGCGGCGGCGCCTGGAATGGGCGCCAAGCTGAAGGGATTCGGACATTCGTTGGGGAATGGGCAACGCAGGAAGGTCGCCCTACACCGGACCTGAACGCTGCCCTCGCCGACGCGGCTTTCATCATGGGCTTGGAACGGAATGCCGACACCATCTCGATGGAGTGCTATGCGCCGTTACTGGTCAATGTCAGCCCTGCTGACCCCGAAAAGGGATACCCCAAAGGATGGCAATGGCCGACCAATTTGATCGGCTATGACGCGCTGCACAGCTTCGGCTCGCCGAGCTATTACGCCCAGGCGATGATCGGGCAGAACAAAGGTGACGTTGTGCTGCCATCGGCGATGAAAGTTGTGCCAACGCTGGCGGCAACCAATCCGGAGCCTCACGGCCGCATTGGCGTCGGCGCCTTCCGGACCGAAGTTGAATACAAAGACATCGTCGTCACCGCGCCGGATGGCCGTGTCCTGATGACGGCCGATCTCTCGCAAGACACCCGCGGTTGGAAATTCTCCGGCGACAAATGGAACTTGCAGGACAAGGCGATCAAGCCCAGCGCCGCTGCTGCTGACTCCTGGGCTCTCACCGGCGATCCAAAGTGGACCAATTACACAATCCACCTGGGCGCGCGCAAGTTGCAAGGCCGCGGCGGATTTATCGTCCTTTGGCATGCGACAAGCGGCACCGCCTACAACCGCTGGACCGTCGGCGGACCCGGAAATGTAGCGCGATGCGAGGCGGTCGAAGAAGG
>JANWHF010000293.1 GCA_025450555.1 Tepidisphaeraceae bacterium
CCGGTTCGCTGCGTAAAGTAGCCATATCCTTTCAGGCGTTGCCGAAGCTCGGCCCGCGCACGATGCAATCGCGATTCAACCGTTCCCTGAGGGAGTCCCAGGTTCTGGGCGATTTGTGCGTAAGACATACCCTGCATTTCGCGCAGCGCGATCACTTCACGATGATTTTCATCCAACTGCTGAAGCACTGCCGCTAGATCGAGTCGCTGATCGACTGCCGATTCCGATGACTCGCGTGCCGGAGGCGGCGCTGCATCCAGGTTGACACACTTGCGACGATGACGGCCGCCTCGCCAGGCGTCCGCCGCTCGCCGCATCAGAATTCGCGTCATCCAGGTGCGAACCGAGGCCCGGCCATCGAATGCAGGCAACCCTTTGTAGGCGGCGGCGAAAGTCTCCTGGACCAGGTCCTCGGCATCCGAACGGGTCGCCGACAGCGATATCGCAACTTGAAACAGGGCCTTCGCATGGCGATCGACCAGCTCATGAAAGGCGGCGTGGTCGCCTCGCGCGGCCCGTCGCGCCAAGTCCAAGTCGCTGGTCTGCAAAACGTTCCTCTCCCGGCTGCCTTCATCCGTGCGTCCGGCCGACAAAAATCCGGCCATTGGCGGCAGCCCCCAATTGGATCCTATCGCTCGACTCATTGGCCTCTGGCGATCTAAATCCTTGTCGCTTCAATGATTTCAAGCCTTCCAACGCGTCGATTAATCCGCGGCTATAAGCTTCTTTGATCTAATAGTCGCAGGCAGCCCCGCATTTCTTCCAATGAAATTTAGATCGAATTGATTGGGCGCGCGAGCATCTTTGCGTGCGCATCGTACATTTTCTTAAACTGCGCGGGATCGAATTCCTCGGGGCGCCGACTTCCATCGAACTGGGTTGCGTTCAAGACATGCGTCGCATCGAAACCAGCTTGTGTGACTGCCTTGCGCAATGTCTTTCGGCGGTAGGAAAAAATCGCGTGGACAAATCGGCTGAAAGATCGCGCATCCGTTGCCAGCCTATCGTCGCGACGCATGCGAACAAGGGCCGAATCGATGCGCGGCGCGGGCCAGAAGATTTGCGGGCCGAGCGTTCGGAGGATTTCGACCTTGGCCAGCATCTGGGCCATTATTGACAAGGGGCCGTAGTCGTCGCTGCCTGCAGGAGCAACCAGGCGAAGCGCCACTTCCTTTTGCACCGTGAACGCCAGAAGCTCGGTGCCGCGCATGAGCAATTCGATGATCAGCGGCGAGGCAATGTTGTAGGGCAGATTCGCTACCAGCTTGAGATTTCCATCGGGGCGGGGTCGATCGAGGATCGCCGATAGCTGCGAATTGATCGCATGCTTCCCATCAAGGCCATCCCCTTCGATCAACGTAAACTGCGGCCGGCTTGCAAACCTTTCTCGAAGAACAGCCGCTAAATCGCGATCGATTTCGACGGCAACGACATTTCCCGCGCGCTCCAGCAGTTCTTCGGTGAGTGTCCCGGTGCCGGGGCCGACCTCGATGACCGTATCGCGTGGTGTCAGCTCGCCGGCTTGGGCGACAAGGCGCACAAGGTTCTGGTCGATCATGAAGTTCTGACCGAACTGATGGCGTGGCCGGGAACCGGCCTGTTCCAGAATTGCTTCGATCTCCTGCTTGGTTTGAGCCATCCTGCGCCTTTGCGTACTCAATTAGCCTGCGATTACAATGCGTCCCCATGAAATCATATGACGTGATTCGTCAAGCGGTAGAGGAGCCGGGTGTGAAATCGGTGGCGGCGGCGCTGAAAGTTTCGCCGGCGCTGATCTACAAATGGTGCGAGGCGCCGGCGGAAAAGGAAGATCCTGACCAGAGCGGCGCTAAAAACCCGCTCGATCGCGTGCGCGAGCTTTATCTGCTGACCAAAGACGTTCGGCTGGTGCGCTGGCTTTGCAATGAAGCCGGCGGATTTTTCATCGGCAATCCCGTGCCCGATCTTCGCCGAACGCCCGATGAAATCATCTTCGATGAAACGCGCGGCATGGTCCGTGATTTCAGCGAATTGCTCGATGCCATCACCGTTTCGCTGGACAATGACAAGGTGATCGATACGCAGGAAGCCGAGCAGATTCGCGAGAAATGGGAAGATCTCAAGGCGTGCGTCGAGCGATTCGTGGTGGGCTGCGAGAAGGGCCATTATCATCCGAAGCGCAAGTGATGGGACTGCGCGCTACTCGCCCTTTTTTTGTGTAGCGCTGGCCAGCACCACATCGAGCAATCGGCTTTGCCACGCCTGTGCGGCATCGCTGGCGTCTTTGTATTTCCCCTGCTCGATTTCATCGGCCGTTTTCAGTGCCAGGTGCGCCTGATTGCCGAGTTCTTCGAGTCGTTGCTGTTCCGATTGAGCATCGGCGCCGGCAGTCAGTTGCGATAGCGGGAGCATCCACCGCCCGCCGATTTTCTTGAGTTTCACGGGCGGATCATCCGCATTTTTGTAGTGCACGATCGCTAAATCTCCATCGATCACCACCTCGGCTTTGTCGATTGCACGCAGCCCGTCCGATGATTCGGCATCGGTGTCACCTGTCACCGCATTTGCTCCCTGCTTGCCGAAGCTTTTGTCCGCCTGGTGATGGAGCGATGCAAGGGCGGCCGCATAGTCGGCCATCGCGTTAACCAGCTTCACTTCCTGCGGCGAGTGTGTCTCAAAGGCCTTTGCGACCGTATTACGATCGCCATCGCGCAAAGCGAAGTTGAGCAATCGCAGCGCATCTTTCGGCTCCGCAGCGCTGGCGGGACGCGTCGTCGGGCGCGTTTGCTGCGCCGCGACCCATGGCGACGCCAACGCGATCAAGAACAAAAAAAGGAAAACTTTACGCATTACATCCCGATCAAAAGGTCGAGCGCGACAAGCTCGACTCAAGACATAGTCGGTCGTGTCTTCATCATCTTATGACACCGCGAATCCGCATACGGATTAAATCTGTGCGAATTACCAGACCGACGGATGAATCCGCCTGAGTCTCCGACTCACTCACGCGGAGATTCTCGCGTGGCTCATGCCGGGGTGTTGAGCCTTTGCCCCATCGGTTGTATGATTCTCGCCCCCGCTAGGCTGGCCAACATGGGTTAGCCGCTTTGATTTTGAGGCGCGGGCAAAGCGGATGACAGGAAAATCGCCAAGAGAACAGAGGTCATAACATGTCGCTGGATCGAAGTTTAAAGAGTGCAAACGCCCTGATTCGTCATCGCAACGTGCTGACGCGCGACGAGCGGATCGTTCGGCTCAAGGAAGCTGAAAAGTGGCAGGATGGTCGCAGCGTTTTCGGGCTGCCGAAGGTTGCAAATCGCAAACAGACCTTGGCTAAGGCGGCAAAGGAAGAAGCCGCCGAAGGCGCACCGGCCGCCGCAGGCGCTGCAGCCCCGGCTGCTGCCACCGCTCCGGCCAAGGGTGCGGCCTCCCCAGCCAAGGGCAAGACCGAAGCCAAGCCCGGCGCCGCCGCAGGCGCGGCTGCCGCTCCATCGAAGGGCAAGAAATAATTGACTCGAACTCCTTCCGAATATGTCTCGCGCCGGGCGATGGGTGTCGATGCGTCGGGAATCCGCAAGGTCTTCGATCTGGCGGCAAAGATGAAAGACCCGATCAACCTGTCGATCGGGCTGCCTGATTTCGATGTCCCTGAACCCGCCAAGCAGGCGGCGATTGAAGCAATCCAATCCGGCCACAATCGTTATACGCAGACGCAGGGCATCGCCCCCCTTCGCGAGCGCCTGCGTGCCGACATGAGCCGGGAGATCGGCCGCGATGTCGGCGAAGTCCTGATCACCAGCGGCGTCAGCGGCGGCCTGTTCCTGGCGATCCTGGCCACCATCGATCCCGGCGATGAAGCGATTTTCCTTGACCCCTATTTCGTGATGTACAAGCACCTGCTCACCATGGCCGGCGGCAAGCCGATCGCGGTGGACAGCTATCCCGACCTTCGCTTTCATCCCGAGCGCGTCGAGAAGGCAATCACTTCTCGAACCAAGCTTCTGATTCTCAATTCCCCCGCCAATCCGACCGGCATCGTCATGAGCGAGGCGGAAGTGAAATCCGCTGTTGAATTAGCACGCCGTCACGATCTGCTGATCGTCAGCGATGAGATCTACGAGCCGTTTTTGTATGACGAAACGCCGGTCGGCGAAGGCGGAGGCAGGCTGCCTTCGCCCGCACGATTTTATGAAAAGACGCTGATCCTCCGTGGCTTTTCCAAGAGCCACGCCATGACCGGCTGGCGCCTCGGCTATGCCGCCGGCCCAGAAGCGATCGTTTCGCAGATGACCAAGCTTCAGCAATACACCTTCGTCTGCCCGCCCGCCCCGCTGCAATACGCCGCCCTCAAGGCTCTCGATGTTTCAATGAGCGATGCCGTGGCGGCCTACCGCCGCAAGCGCGATCTGGTTTTCGATCGCCTGTCCAAAGAATTCGACGTGGTCCTGCCCGAAGGCGCCTTCTACATTTTCCCCAAGTCCCCCGATGGCTCGACCGCCTCCGATTTCGTCGCCCGTGCCATCGAAAACAACGTGCTGATTATCCCCGGCAACGTCTTCAGCGAACGCGACACCCATTTCCGCATTAGCTACGCCACCACCGACGAAAAGCTTGCGCGAGGCTGCGAGATTCTCTGCTCGCTGGTATAACGACGAGTTCAGTGTCGGGGCTGAGCGCATTCATCCTCACGGCAAGTTTGTTCTTTGGCCTGTTCTGGCCAGCGATGTTTCTCCTTTGCTGGCGCGATGCGCGTGTCAGAGCCAGAGAAACCATGGAAGCACCTGCACCACTCGATCCGCCTCTGCGTTTCTCGGAGATAGAGATCCCGCCGCCAGAAAGGCGCCTCGGCATCGGATTCTGGGTAGGTTTTGTGCCAGCGACGGCCACATATGTTCTGTTTTGCCTGGTGATTGCAGTCTTCTTCTGGCCATGCTTTCTGGCTGGAAAGCGTCGCCCACCCACCACAACGGCAGCTAACGTTTGAGAAGTGGCATTGACAGCTGCGAAAAGGTTCCAAATCACGCGGGCGAAGTGCAGGCGTGAGCAGACTTCCGTAAAATAGCAATCAGGAGGCAGTCATGTCCGACCTCACCAATCCGCGGCTGATCTATCTCAAGGGGTTCCTGTTTCTCCTGTGCGGCGTGATGTCCGGGGGACTTTTGATTCTGGATAGCCCCACGCTCAAGACCGCCCTGCTGGTGATCCTGACGGTTTGGTGTATTGCACGGTTTTACTATTTTGCGTTTTACGTCATTCAGCACTATGTAGACCCGAGCTACCGCTTTGCCGGCCTATGGTCGTTTGCGCGATATCTTCTGTCGCGTAAACGGGCCTCGCCGTAATGCATTTGAGTCGGCGTCGCTTCATGTCATTTAGATCCGATCAATGGGGTAGATCGCGCACGATTGCCCAGACGCCCAGTGCAAATAAAGTCAGGGCGATGAAAACGATGCTCATGACGAGCATTGCACCTCCGCACCCGAGTGGTCCGGCGGGCGCCCCAAGTGGTGTATATCCAATCATTTGAAGTAAGAATTATATCACCGTCGATCTTGGCGGACGAAGAGCAATGAGTCCGGCAGGCATCCAAAGTTTTTCATTTCGGCAATCGATCCTTTCCGCTACCATCGCAACGCAAAGCAAGCTTTCGATCCGCGTGAAATGATTCATGAATGCCGCTGGACCCATTGGCCAAGGTCATCGGCTGGCCGGTCGCCCCGCGCTGGCGACGGCGGCATTGTTTGCCGCGGGGATCGCCCTTTTTCGGGTTGTGCCGGATTGGCCATGGGTATGGATCGGCCTTGCGGCGATGTTGATTATCGCCGGGGCGATGGCGCGCCGTGCAGCTTTATCTTCACTGGCGATTATCGCCGCCCTGCTGTTGGCCGGCGCGTCGTCGGCGCAGATCGAGGCCTTTCATTTCTCCCGTTCGCATATCGGGCTATTTACGACGGCCGATTCCAGGCTGGCTTCAATCGAATTGGAGATCACCGGGCTTCCTCGCGCGACTCCCGCGAATGGTGGCCGCCAATCGGCCCGGCAGATCGTCCGCGCGCAGGTCGTTCGATTGAAGACCTGGACCGGCTGGCAGCCTGCCGACGGTGAAGTGGTGTTGTCTTATCTCCAAGCCAGTCCGGTCCTGGCCGCGGGGCAGCGCGTCACCGTCACAGGCATGCTCCAGCGGCCCGCGCCGCCGGACAATCCGGGTGAATTTGATTGGCAGGCCTATTATCGCCGGCAGCGCGTTGTGGCGGAGATGCGCGTCGCTCGGGCCAGCGACTTGCACATTGTGGATTCTCGAAGCGCATCATGGATTTCCGGGGCCCGGGAGAAGGCGCGGGCGTGGATCGGCAAGGGATTCCTGCCGCGGTGGGAAGTCGATCGGGAATTGCTCGTGGCCCTGGTCGTGGGCGATCGCGGGCCGGCGATGCAGGGCGTCGAGGATGATTGCAACGCGACCGGCGCAAGCCATCTGCTGGCCAGCAGCGGCTTGCGGGTGGGAATTCTGGCCGGGTGTATCTATCTGATCTGTCAATTGATTCGCCTGCGTCCCCGCCTCACGCTTTCGATGGTTACGAGCGGCGTGGTCCTCCTTGGCTGTGCGATGAATCCGACTTCGCAGGCGCTGAGGCCGATCATCGCGTGCGGAGCTTTTGGCATTGGATTGTACATGCGCCGATCAATCGACGCAGTGCAAATCCTGGGGATGGCTGCCGCGCTGTTGCTGGCGGTCAAACCGATGGAACTTTATTCGCCGGGGTTTCAGCTTACCTTTGTCGTGGTGTTGGGGCTGCTCGTGCTCGCGCGGCCCGCGTTTAATGCAATCGATCAGCGCTTGCGGAATCCCGATTTGGATGTTCTTCAGCAATTTGGTCGTTTGACGCGCGCTCAGCGCGCGATGCGCTTGATCAAACGGCGGATCCTCGAACTGGCCGTCGCGGGCGCGGTGGCGTGGATCGTTTCGCTGCCGCTGATTTGTTATCACTTCGAGCAGATCAATCCCTGGGCAGTGCCGGTCGATTTGATCCTGCTTCCGGTGACGATCGTCGCGCTGGCGTGCGGGTTTTTGAAACTGATTTTGACCGCGATTGTTCCCGGTGCCGCGCCGATCTGGGCGGCAATCGCCGAGCTGCCCTTGTGGATTCTGCGGCATGGTGTATCGCTGGCGACGAAGTTGCCGGGCGCGGACATTCCCGTGACGCCGCCGCCGATCTGGTGGATCGTGCTGTTCTATGTGCTGCTGATTGCTCTCTGCATCGTCTGGCTCATGCCCCACCGCCCGGCCCGGCGAGCATTTCGCCTCAGCTTCGGCGGCGCATGGGCGATGTCGCTTGCGCTGCCGGCACTCGTGGGATTTTCCAGCAGCCGGCCTGCGAGCGGGCAATTGAAGATTACGGTCCTGGCAGTGGGAGCCGGGCAATGCATCGCGGTTGAACCGCCGGATGGAAAGATCGTCTTCTTTGATGCTGGCTCCAATTCGCTCTCCGATCCGCTACGAAGTTGTATTGGCCCATTCCTGCGCAGCGAAGGGCGCGGAAGCGCGGATGATCTTTTCATCAGCCATGGCGATTATGACCACATCGATGCCGCGGAGGGGCTGCTGAATCGGTATTCGCTTCATGATTTCTATGCGTCGCCTTTTCTGCAGCGACACTCGGCTGAGAGCAAGACGTGCCAGCATCTGTTGGCAACGTTGGATCGGGCCCATCATTTGCCGCACCTGCTCAAGGCGGGCGACCGAATGGACCTTGATGGGCTGAGCATCCAGGTACTCTGGCCGCCGGCCGATTGTGCGATGAATTCCAACAATTCTGGTGTCGTCCTCCGCCTGACGTTTGCCGGACGATCGGTGCTGCTGCCGGCCGACATTCAAGCGCCGCCGGAAGCAGCTTTGATTGAACATCCCGAGCTGCTTCATTCCGATATCCTGATCGCGCCGCATCATGGCAGCAGCGAATCGACGACGGCCGCGTTTGTTGCCGCGGTCGATCCGAAGCTGATCATCAGCTCCGACGCACGTCGGCTCACCAACAAGCAGCATGCATTTGAGACAATGATTGATCATCGAAAGCTGCTGCGCACGGGTGCTGAAGGCGCGGTTACATTACAGATTGACCGTAACGGGACGATCTCGACCACACCATTCCATTCGGGCGAAAAATCCTTATTGAAGCAATGATCGCGACGCGACAGCGGAGCGCGCTCTTGCCCTTTCGGCAATCACAACGGTTTGCCGATCGTTCGGTAAGCCCTATCATGTCCAGCATGTCGAGCAGTACCACCGAATCGAGCGCAGCTGCGCCGGCAGGCGGAAGCGCCGCGCCCGTGGCGCCGAGTGCCAAGGCGCGCGTGCCGCTTTTTACCGCCGAGGCCTGGGCACCGCTGAAAGTCGACCTTTTTCGATCGCTCTGGGTCGCGACGCTGATTGCGCAGATTGGAACCTGGGCGCGCGAGGCCGCGGGGCCGGCGCTCATGGCCAACCTCACCAATGGCCTGCCGACCAAGGCCGAGTGGGTGGGCCGAGTGCTGGTGTTTTCGAATTTGCCGATCTGTCTCTTTTCGGTGTTTGCCGGTGCGTTGGCCGATGTGCTGGATCGCCGGCAGGTGCTGATCGTCACGCAGATTTGGATGGTGGTCGTATCCGCGCTGCTTGGTCTGTTCACATTGTGGGGCATCATCACGCCTTGGGGATTGCTGGGACTGACCTTCCTGCTCGGCACGGGGACGGCTGCCTTTGGCCCGGCACTGCAGGCGGTTTTGCCGGAGCTGGTCCCGAAGCAGCATTTCTCGCTGGCCATCAATATGAACAGCATCGCGCTGAACTTGGCGCGGGCCGTGGGTCCGGCATTATTCATCGTGGTGGTCTATGCGGTGTTTTTTATGTCGCCCCATTCAAGGGGCATGATGGGTGAAAACCGGGCGGCGGGCATCGCATTCCTGCTCACGGCGCTATCGTTTGTTGGAGCAGTGTGGGTGCTCTGGAAATGGGAGCGTCCGCCTCAACGCGCTGCCGTGCATGGCGAAGAGATGTGGAACAGCATCTCCGCCGGCTTCCGCTATACCGTTCACTCCCCCGCCAACCGCGCGATTCTGCTTCGTGTGCTGACTTTCATCGTGCCTGCAACGGTTATCTGGGGACAGGTGCCGATCATCGCCGCCGGTCAATTGCACATGCGCGGGCAGCAGGAAGCCAACACCGCGCTGATCTTCATGTTCGTCGGCATGGGCGCGATCTTTGGGGTGTTTCTCATGCCCGGCCTGCATGGCCGATACCGTATTGACCCGGTCGTCAATGTCTGCACGGCACTCTTTGCCCTTGGGCTGATCGTGCTGTCGGTCGTTCACACGATCTGGATCGCGGCATTCATCCTGATCTTCCTGGGATTCAACTGGGTGATCATTCCGACCAATTTCAATACCGCCACTCAGAAATCAGTGCCGCCCTGGGTGAAAGGACGGGCGATCTCGTTTTACCTGACGGTGTTGTTCGGATCATTCGCGATCGGCGGCGCGCTGTGGGGACGCGTGACCACGCATGCCAGCATCCATGTGACGCTGCTGCTGGGCGGAGTCTCGATGGCGGCCTTTCTGCTGTTGGCGTTCTGGTATCCGCTGACGCTTAATGAAGGGATCGATCTTTCACCCGCCGACGCGGCAGCGCTAAAAGCGGCCGGTCCCGATCTGCCGGCGCAGCTCGATCCCGTAGCCGGGCCGATTGATGTGTCGGTCGATTATGAAGTCCATCCCGATAAGGTGCGCGAGTTTGCAGCTCTGCATCGCCGACTGCGCGAAGTCCGCCGGCGCTGCGGCGCGGCACGCTGGACGCTGCGCAGCGTGAGCGATACTCAGGTCGTGCGATTCACGGAGCGCTATCGCTTTGCCAACGGAGCTGAATATCAGCGCTATGCCCCGCGCATGACCAAGGCCGATGCGAAGTTTCTCGATTCTGTGAAGGCCTTCCATACCGGATCGAACGTCATTGAACGGCACGTCGATCCCGCGGACTGGCCCAGCTCCGGCCAGGTTCTGCAAACTCGCATGCTGGCGCAATTGGAAATCTCCTTCAATCGCGCGCTCGATGAAGTTGAAAACGCGGTTGAGCGCTTTGCGGCATTGCGGAGTCGCGCAAAAAAGTCGCCGCGAGGGCTGCGGATCACAATCGAA
>JANWHF010000294.1 GCA_025450555.1 Tepidisphaeraceae bacterium
CAGCGCTTCAGGGCGGAAGATGTATCCGTTTGGGCCTGCGATCTCGGCCAATTTGCTGCGGATCGATACAAAATGATTTCAGCCTCGCGCGCGCGTAGCGGTCGCGTTTGTCAGGCGCGGAAGCAACCATTCCGTTACGTGAGTTCGGAGTTCGGTTCGGGTTCGGTTCGGGTTCGGTTCTCAAGGGTTCGGAGTTCGGTTCGGTTCGGCTCTCTATAAGAGCCGTAACCCCGAACTACCCGAACTGTCCGAACTAGGACGCCATTGCGTTCTCTTCGATCTCAACTTCCCTGAAGTGCATCAGCAATGCCTCCCGGATAATACGCAGGATGGTTTCAGGTGGGCTTGTGTCGTCGCTGGGGATTGTTCGTTTAACGAGGCTCAGCACTTCCTGCATGAGCGACCATTCGCTGTCGGTCAGATTGCCGGGCAGGGGCTCGGGCTGGTAGGTGAGCTGTGCAGGGGCGCGTCGTATGTCGCGGTCATCAAGGTCGGTGCCGACTACTGCATCATTCTCGCCGCGCGCCTGTGCCTCTCGGGCAGCCTTCTCGATTGCCGCATCATACTCTGGCGAGCCGGGCGTCAAGAGTCTGCCGTCTGATCCCAGCATCGGATAAACGATGACACGGGCGCTCGTTTTCCACCCAATGGTCATTCCCTGGGCCTGCCCCTCCGTCGAGGCCGACAGTAGCTCAACCTTGTCGCCATATTTCCGCGGCGCGATCTTGCTGAGAATCCATTTGCGGGCATCTACCTGGAGCCTCGCGCGCTGCACCCTTGCGTGGTCTGGCACAACGACAGGTTTGCCATCGCGGTCTTCAATGAAATAGTCGCCCGAAGCATCATCGGCGATCTTGATGATTTCCTCGGCCATCCGATCAATTCCGGCATCCCGGGCGATCTGGTATTGGTCTTGGCGTCCGTTGTCGTTCTTGAGCCAGCGAAACAACGTCGATCGGCTTGGCAGGCCGGCATCGTCGCAAATCTTCCGCACACTCTCGCCTTGCGCCATCCGATCGCAAATGGCGTCGAAAACCTCCTGACTAAATTCGCTCGGCCGCCCGATTTTGTTAGGCTCGATAATCTCAACTGTCATGGCAAACGTTCCATCGATTGTTGTAGGTCCGGACCATGCCCTTTGAGAGCAGAGCGTTGTGAATGTCGGTAAGGTCGGCTTTCCGTTTGATGCCGATACCGGCTTCTTTGGCCTGCGCGTTCCACTCCTCCAGCGTCAATCCGGTATTGCCGGCGGCATGCAGCATCGCGAAGACAGTCTTTTGATTTGCGGTTAGCTTGGGACCGCGTTCATGCGTGGCATCTTGACGCGCATCGACAGCTTCGCTGCTCACAATGTTGACCGTGATAGGGTCGCCGTCCTCGTCCTTGCCGAAGTCGTGGATCTCGGACTTGAATGAGAAGAGCGGCCCTTCCGGCGCGTCATTCGCCTTGATGATCTTGGCCGTTTTGATCTCGCCCGCAGTCTCGATCGTCACCATTACATCAACGTCGCCCAAGATCGCATTGGAACCTCTGGCGCCTCGGGTCTCATCCTTGCCGGTGTGGCCAACCAAGGCAACATGCACGTCTTCACAAAGTTTGATGCGCTGGATATTGGCGAATACCGTGCCCTGATCTTTCGCAGAGTTTTCGTCTCCCCCGCCGGCTGCAATGAGCTTGGCGAAGGTATCGATGATTACAAGCTCTGTTTTACCAAGGCCGCAGGTCTCGAAATACGCGTTCGCGTCCCGAATCGTGGCAATGAACTTTCTGAAGGCATCTGGCCGCGTCAGGTCGATTGTTGCATCCGACACAACGAGCGGGATTTGATCGAAACAGAAGCGTTCGCCGTCCTCGCTTTCCATCCGCTTGGCGTGCGCCCTTATACGGCGTGCGACGAGGTCCACTCGCTCCAGGGCAAAATAAACCACACCGGCTGCGGGGCTCTTATTGCGGTAGCCGTGCCAATCCATACCGCAGGCAATGTGGAGGGCCGCCTGCGCCATCAGCGCGGATTTCATGGCGCCAGGCGGAGCAATCCAGGCAGATGTCTCACCCCGCGCAAAGATGTTTTTGATTATCCATCGCTTCGCAATCGGATCGGCAGAAAGCTCGGCCAGGGTTTTGAAGCGATAGCCCGCAGTCGAGCTCCATCGGTCCAACTGTAGTGCTCTCATGTCCAGGATCTTATTCTCGGCTGCGAGTGACGGCACCAGCGGTGCCGTCTCCCGCTCTGGAAATTCCGGCTCAATCATCATTGCGCCCCCACGTTGAACGGGAAGGCGGATTGCTCGACAGTCAGGAGGACGCCGGGCGCGATTTCATCAGCCCAGTCGCGGGCCTGGGTTATGTCGATGGTGCCATACTTCAGGACAGTGCCGACAAGCGAAAGCTCCTCGGCAATCTGGCGGACCCGAGCAACCGCACACCGCAAGTTGGCAAGCATGATTTCGCGATCGGCGAGGGGGGGAACTGTAACATGATGTTTCAGTTGGACGGGTGCGTTCATGCTGTCCTCCCGATTGCGCGCGGCGCCCCAGCCTCGCGCGCGTAAGCACGCCACCAAGCGTCGCGGCGCTCTTTCTGCTCTGGGAGAAACACTCCGTAGGCATACTCGCCACCAAGGCGCTTAGACACCGCCCCCTGTTTGAGTTTTAGGCCAACACTGTGAGCCCATTCCCGGTGAGCGTATTTTTCGCCCTCGAAAATAGTCACCCCCGTGTGAGGATGACCTTTGGACTTTTGGATTATCGCCTCCACTCGCGGAGGCTTAATGGTGCGGGATGGATACCCAAACACACGCGCGGCAAGCCCCAACGCAAATTTGCGCTCGGCTGCGGGATTTCGTTGAATTGGAGGCAGAGATTTGATAAATTCCGGTTTGTTCAAAATGCTCGCAAGAACTACCGGATGAGGCCGCCCCCGACAGGCGGCCTTTTCCATGAGAAGCTGCATTAGGCCGCAACCTCCTGGGCTTTCCATTCGCCCTTCTGCCAAGCCTCAACCTCATCGGCCCACCACACGCTGGTCTGGCCATCAGGATCGAGCTTCGTCCATTTCGGGAATTTCTTGTCGGCGATCTTCTGGTAGAGCGTCGATCGGCTCCAGCCAGTAGCGTCGATTACTGCAGGGGTGCGCAGCACCTTTCGAATTGCCATTGTTGT
Organism: Tepidisphaeraceae bacterium; assembly: GCA_025450555.1. Classification (GTDB taxonomy): domain Bacteria; phylum Planctomycetota; class Phycisphaerae; order Tepidisphaerales; family Tepidisphaeraceae; genus JANWHF01. Next base: position 3,162 of record JANWHF010000294.1, read on the forward strand.
CCTTTCCATTCGGGTGCCAGCGGACGCGCTAGTACCTATTTGGAGAGTAACAAATCAGGCTTTGGAGCCGTCCAAAACACGGGCAGAAATCAAACGTTGGTTCTCGCGCATGAATGTACGGTACATTTTCCAACACGCTTCGACACGCCGCGGCGTTGCACCCGCCATCTGAAAGCGCCGTTTTGCGATCTCCGAAATATATCTAATAATCTGAGGTCTCGTTTTTTCCCGCGGCGCAGGCACTCGAATGCGCACCACAGCCCTGATCTTGGGTCGAATCTCGCCACGAATGATCCGAGCGCGTTCCTTAGAGGTTTTTCCCGTCAGTCTATCACGCGCGTCCTGCAGCGCGCGGACATCCGGATGCTTTTTATATTCCTGCATCGCATGTTTAATGGGGATGTCGCACTGAAGGTCCTCGCATAACTGGCCAAGCAATATGCTCTCACTGAAGGACAGCGCTCGCTTCCGGCCAGCGCCCTCGCGCTTGCCACCCCTCATTTTCGACCGCCGATTTTGACGACGTTGTTGCCGCCGGCTGCCTTGCCGCCGCAGTATGCCGCCCAATCGGCCATCAGCCGGCGCCGCTTCTCCCGCATGTCGCCGCGGCGATAGGCAGCCTCCACCTTGTCAGAGACAGTGTGAGCCATCGCCATCTCGGACATCTCGTTGGGATATGCGGTCTGTTCCGAGCACCAGTCCTTGAACGTCGATCGGAAGCCGTGAACGGTCGCGGCGTCCGACGAATAGCCCATTTCCTTAAGAAGCTCGGCCATCGCCATGTTGGACAAGCCCTTTCCCTCAATGCCGCCGGGGAAAATGAAAGCGCCATCCTCGGGGAGGTCATCCAGGAGCGCGAGCGCCTGCTTTGACAGCGGCACCACGTGGTCACGCTTGCGAGCGCCTTTCTTCCCCTTCACGCGGTCGGCGGGGACGGTCCAAAGCTTTTCCTTCTGATCGATCTCAGGCCACTTCGCGCCGATCGTGTCGCCGGTTCTGGCAATCGTTAGGATCGTAAACTCCAGCGCGCGAGCGCTGATGCCTTCTCGTTGGCGAAGCTTGGCCATGAACGTAGGAAGATCGCGGTAAGGCAGGGCAGGGTGGTGCTCCACGGGGGCAACCTGCGATCGGGCGGGAAGCAGCTGGTCAAGGTGACCTTTCCAGCGCGCGGGGTTTTCGCCGCTGCGAAGCTTCAAGGCCCTTGCCCGGTCCAGAACCTTCTCGATCCGGCCGCGCACACGGTTTGCTGTTTCCGTCTTGGCGTTCCAGATCGGCTGAAGGATCTTCATCACATGCGCGTCGTGCACGCCGGCAACGGGAAGGGTGCCTATGATCGGATAGGCGTAGGTTTCGAGAGTGGCTCTCCACTGGCCCGCATGCTTGTCGCTCTTCCATCCGGATTTGTGCGCCTCGATGTATCCCTCCGCACATTCCTTGAAGGACATCGCCTTGGCCTGCTCGACGGCAGCCGTCGCCTTCCGTGCGCTGCGCTCCTCAATGGGGTCTATGCCGTCCACAACGAGGCCGTGAGCGGCCATTGCTTTCTTGCGGGCATCCGCCAGCTTGACGCGCGCAACCTCTCCCAGGCCCATCTTGCGGGGCCTGCGAGCCATCATGAAGCGAAAGACCCAAGCCTTGGTCTTCTGAGCCGAGACCTGGAGATACAACCCGTGCCCGTCGCCATATAGCCCGGGCTCCAGATCATTGCGTTCCACGAACTTCACCGAAAGCTTGTTTGTCGCGCGTCCCATGTGCCCTCCAACCGAGTCAAACCTACGTACAAATCGGCGTCGGGAGCTATAGCACTGGTTCGGACGCTATCGGAAGGGGAAATATTGAAATGTGCCTGATTTTAGCGGATAAGTCGGACGCTACTGGATCAGTTCGGAGGATGAAATGTATCCCACCCCTTCCGCCAGTATATTTGTCCGCCGCTTTCCGCAGTCTTCGGAAGGCCCTGCGAAACCGGCGCTTTCTGCAGCCAACTCGCTTTACCCTTCCGTGATCGTCCGCCAGGATCCGCGTGTTGTTCGTCGTTTTTTCTCGCGGGTTCGGAGGACGTTTTTAGGAGAACGTGGCTTTAGGAGAACGTCACGGTGGCAAGCTACGGCGATGCGCGGCCACTGGCAGCCCTTCACGCCAATGTCCGGTGTCGCGCGAAGCGGACGAAGGACCCGACATCGCAAGAACGACGCCAATGACCCGAAGCAGTCGTCAGAGCCGAG
>JANWHF010000295.1 GCA_025450555.1 Tepidisphaeraceae bacterium
CGTATCGGTGCGACCATCCGGCCTGGCCTCCTGTCGAATCGACGTGGCATAGCGGGCCTGAAAGAGCACGAAAGGGCTCAGCAGGAATTTTCCATCATCGCTGCGAATGAAAAAGCCGCGATTCTCAACCCAGCCGGCAGACATCCCGCTCAGGTCCATCAATCGACTCTGCCGATCCGCGTCCTGCAATACCGCCCGCGCCACCGACGGCTCGCTCCGCGCCTCCGGCGCCTGAGTCGATTCCCGCTGCTTTGCCTGCCGAAGCGACTGCACTTGGGCCTGAAGTTCCCTCACCTGCGCCGCCAGCGCCTTGAGATCCGCCGATTCGCGTGCGTCCGCCAGGCAAACGCCGCTCAGCGACGCCAAAACGAGGAGGGCCGGTGCATAAATCCGAAGATGCCGCGCCCGCTGATTCTGACTTGCCAGATGCGCTCCTTGGTAAAGAGATGGTCGTTATATAAAAGATTACATAACGATTCACAAGAGTTGATTTCTCTTTTGACATGTGGGCAAACAGAGCCTAGGAAGGCTTGGTCGCGTAGACCTTCACGCTGGCGGCGTAATCATTGATGTCGTACCGCGCCAGGACAGCAGTCAGACCGCCATGAACGCCAGTTGGCGTGCGCTCGGTTGCTCCGCCGCAGCAGGTCGGCCCGCAGCAGGATTCGTCCGCGATCGGAAAGGCGGTCTTTTCCATCGGTGGCGAGCAGCAGCCCGACTGCCCTTCGACGTTCGCATACGCATTCAAGTCGGCCCCGGAATCGACGGCATGAACTGCATCGAAGCCGGCTGAGCGCAGCCCGCTGTCAAACTCCTGAAGGGAGATAGCGCCGGCAATGCAGCCGACGTACGCCGCCACGTCCCGCGCCAGATCAGGCGGAAGCTGGCGTTTGAGCGCGATGTCGCTCACGGCCACGCGCCCGCCCGGCTTGAGCACGCGGAACATTTCCCGGAAAACGGCCGCCTTGTCAGGAGCCAGATTGATCACACAATTTGAAATGATGCAGTCGGCGTAATTGTCGGGCAGTGGGAGGCGATCGATCGTCGCCTCATGGAACTCGACGTTGTCGAGCTTCGCCTCGGCCGCGTTCTTCCGTGCTCGCGCGATCATTTCCGGAGTCATATCGATGCCGATGGCCTTGCCGGTTGGGCCCACCTTCCTGGCCGCGAGGAACACATCGAGTCCGCCGCCTGATCCAAGGTCCACGACGATTTCGCCAGGGCGCAGCGATGCCGTTGCGGTGGGATTTCCGCAGGAGAGTCCCATGTTGGCCCCGGCAGGGATCGCCAACAGCTCTTCGGCCGAATAGCCAAAAGCTTCGGCGACTTTTCGCACGCCTTCATTGCTGCTGGAAAGGGCGCTCCGGGCCACGTCCCCGTATTTCTCTTTGACGATTTTGCGAATATCTGCGCTCATACGTTGATCTCCGATTCTTGAATAATCTGCTTTGCATTGCCCCGCTCCGGCGCTCGCGTGGCGAGCCAGCACGGAACCGCGATTGCTGCGCCGATGAGAGGACCAGCCACGTACAGCCAAAGCGAAACGAGGTGCCCTGAGACCAGCGCCGGCGCGATCGAGCGGGCCGGGTTCATCGAGGCCCCGCAAATTGGCCCGGCAAACATCGCCTCCAGCCCGACTGTTCCGCCGATGGCGATGCCGGCCATCAACCCCTGCTCTTTGGAACCGCTCGCGACGCAGAGAATCACGATCATCAGCAGAGCCGACAGGATGATCTCGAGAACGAAAGACTGAAATTCCGAGCCGGCCGGAAACGTCGCTCCAAGAAATGCGACGTTGCCAAAGAGGAATCGAAGGATGCTACTTGCAACCAATGCGCCAGCGAGTTGGCTTGTGATATAGGGGACGACGCACCGGCCGGGGAACCGCCGCGCCAGAAAAAAGCCGGCTGTCACCGCGGGATTGAGATGCGCGCCGGAGGTTTCGCCGAAGGCATAGATCATCGCCATCACGACAAGCCCAAAGGTGATGGCGATGCCGGGAGAGGTCACCGTGCCATTCGACACCTTGTTGATGACGATCGCGCCCGTGCCCGCGAACACCAGAGCGAAGGTGCCAATGGCTTCCGCGATGTACTTTCTCATGGCCATTCAAATGCCTTCAGGCCTTCGATGAAACAGGCAAGTAGCTTTCGATGTTCTCGATGAAATGGCGGATCTCATCGCGAACTCTTCGATAGGGACCCAGCGCCTCCTCTTCACTTTTCGCCTCCTTCGCGAAGCGCGGCGGGTCGTCGAACCCAACGTGAATGATTTTGGTTTTGCCCGGAAACAGCGGGCAGGTTTCGTTTGCGTGATCGCAGACGGTCACCACGTAATCAAAGGTCACGTTCTTCAGCTCATCCACGTGCTTCGAGCGATGGCCGGAGATATCCACGCCCGCTTCAATCATCACCTTCACGGCCCGCTCGTTCATTCCGTGCGGCTCGACGCCTGCGGAATAGGCTTCGATGCGATCGCTCTTCAAATGCATCGCCCATCCCTCAGCCATCTGGCTTCGACAGGAGTTGCCGGTACAGAGAAACATGACTTTCCTCTTCGTATCGCTCATCGCACAAACTCCATCCGCCAACGCGAATATATATCTCAAAAAAAACTCTTCAGACGCAGCATTTGCCTGGGCCGCAGCAAACTTTGCCCAGCGCCTTCATGTCCCTGGCAAGCTCCGGCACGTCTGCGGTGAAACAGCACTCGAGGCACTCCAGGAGCTTGCGATGGAAATCGTTCTTCGCCTCGGCGAGTTTGTAATACATCCACAACCCCTCCTTGCGCGCGGTCACGAGCCGGGCCTTGCGGAGATATGCCAGATGCCTGGATACCGTCGGCTGAGGAGAGCCGATCACGCGCACCAGATCACATACGCACAATTCGCCCGGGCGCAACAAGTTGAGAATGCGCAGCCGGGTCCGATCCGAAAAAGCCCGGAACATCCGATCGACTGAAATTGCGGGAGGAGCTTTTACCATATTCGCTTGAGCGAATATAGGTGATGGTTCTGGCGGAATCAAGCCCCAGGGGCCGATGCGCAGGGGCATCATCTTCAGACGCTGGCCCGCACCCGCCGAACCTCCTCCGCCGCCGCCGATCCGACCCGCTTCGCCGTTGGAGATCGGAGCCATGAAAATGTTTCGAAATTGGAAGTGAAGGCTCCCCCGGCACGTGTTCTGGCCTTGCGGATTTTTGCCGGTTGCGAAGACGATTTTCTGAATAGTATCATGCTCTTTCTTCGAGAAATTAACATGTTTTGCGTTCGGCCCCTGATGTCTTGGGACCTGGAGGCCACACGTTCAAATCCTCTCACCCTGACTCGGTTTCAAGGAGAAGCACATGTCGGCTGCCCAATTTGCCCGCCCGCTCGCCTGTTTTTCAACGCTGAGTCTTGCAATGGTTGGTCTCTGGGTCGCAGGTCCTGGCGGTGAACGACCGCGCCCCTCTGTTGCCGCTGGCAATTCCCACGCACGCGCGATCAAGATCGATGATGAAGCAAATCAGTCAATCAAGGAATTAGAAACATTCAAGATCCCCGCTGCGAACGGGGTCGCGGCTCGCCTGAATTTCAGCCCCGACGGAAAATGGCTCATGGTCTGCGACTATCGGGCCATACACCTCTACGATTTGACTGGCGAATCGCCAAAAGAAGTCAGCTCATATAAGCAGGAAGAATTTCACATTCGCGATATTCTCGCCGCGGCGATCTCGCCCGATGGGGGTCTGGTTGCCGTGGGCGGCTATGACAAAGGAGTCCATCTCTGCGCCGTCAAGGACATGCAATTGACCGAGATGTCCAATGAGATGGAACATGATCGCGCGGTGCGAGCGCTTCAGTTCTCGCCCGATGGAAAGACTCTTCTATCTGGCGGCGATGATGCCGCAGTGATCGTGTGGGACATCAGGAATGATAAGTTGCACCGCCGCACGATGGCCAAAATTGAGAAATCAATTTTCGGAGTACAAGGAATTGGTTTTGCCGGAAACTCGAAGAATTTTTATGTCGACACCGCGACTGGCGATGTTCGCGAATTCACCCTGGGCAGCGGCGAGCCGAAACAAATCAAGGCATTCAAAGAGCCGGCGCAGCTCGCACTTCCCATGGCCGTTTCGGCCGATGGCCGGCAGATCGCTTTTGGCAGCCTCAAAGATGTGATTCTCTGGGACGGCAGAGACCGGACAAAGCTTCACAAACACACCGGCAAGGTCAACGAAGTCGCGTTTAGTCCCGACGCGAGTCTGATCGCCTCTGTGGGCACAGACGGCAGACTGATCATCTGGGACTCAGCGGGACGTATCAAATATATGACGCAACGGCCCAATTCGTTCGATGCCGTCGCCTTCAGGCCCGGCCCGAGCCAACCGGGGGAATTCTGGATTGCCGCCGCTAACCACAACGGAACCGTCTTCATCATGCACATGAAAGACACGGCCGCCAGACAAAACCATGGGACGCGGGCATAGGCCGCAAGACGCTGGATGCTGGCGCTCATGGCCAGATGGAATAGTCGGTCACGAGCTTTTGCGAATCAGGATGGCCAGACGGAATGCCGGCGGCAGTGACGGGCTTGGTTTGCCTTTCGACGGCGGCGACGGCCAGACTCAGTCCATCTCAAGAGCATGGCGGTCCCGATTTCCGACTCGGGCCGGTGTCCCTTGCGTGGCTGCGACCTTCGCGGCACATTCGAGCACTGCCTGGAGTGCGGAACGTGGGGCACATTGACGGAGAGAGCGTGATTCGGCATTGGACCAGTTTTTGCCTCATGTGCTTTCAAGCGACTTTCTTCGCCTGCTTCATGATTGGGATCGCGGCCGCGTTCAGGATCAACTATTGGCTATACCTCGTCCTGACGTATGGTTGGGTGGACGTGCGGAAGCTCAACTTGCACTTCACGTCGTACCGTCCCATGACGATTTCCAACGGTGACAAAGCCAGCGAACTGGTCAACTTCGGGATATTTGTCGCCTCATTGGTTCTGTGCCTCGTGATCGGCGGTACGCTGATGAGCGCCATTGAGTCGCTGACTCGCCGGCTCGGAAAAGCAATCGACATCATTAAGACCATGGACGTGCTCGCGAAGGAAGATCACGGCAGCATCGTGTTCGGCATCATGGCAATGGCCATAGCCATCGCCACGACTTTCGTGACGATTCATGCCTCGTACCTGCACGTCCTCCGCAACTGCGTGATCTTCGTCCTCATCACGAGCATCGTACTTCGCATCGCGCTGATAAATGTGGCTACTACTCCCTTACCGCCTCGGAATGGACAACAAGAACAAAAAAGCTGACTGCCGAACTCCGAAACGCGGTCAGAGATGCAGCGATAGCCGGCAATCAGCGCATCGCTGAGATGGGCGTGCAGCTGGTCTACCTCATCACGTTCTCCGCCGTCCATGGCTGGATTTTTTTACGTCATTGGCTTGGAAGGCAATTGGCCGATTCGTGATTCCGATTTTCTGATTACGTAAAATGGTCCCAATGCTTTTACATGTGGGGATGGGTAGGATGCCCGGCTGAAGGCAAATGGGGCACACCAATGCGGGGGGTTGACGGTCTTCCCGTTGAACGCGTACGGATTTGCCATCCGTCTGAGCCATGAGCTTGCCGAACATGGCCAGCGCGTCGCAAGGCAGAGCGTCGTCGAGGCGCGGCGGATGATTTCGGAAGCGAAGCCTGTCCCTATTCTACCCGCACAGAAATAGATCCTCGTGAGCATAAGAGGCAGCGGGAACCCGCTATTCAGAATAGAAACTGTGGAGGTCCCCGGCCGCATGAGGGCAAGCTGGTGTTCGCGCGGACTTATGGATGAGCTCGGTGAAAGAACCGTCTCATTTGTCTCACATTCTCAAATACGGATATGTTCAGGGCTTGTTGGAGCGCAAAAGAAGAAGGTGCCGGCCAAAAGCCAGCACCTTCTTATCTTTCATCGATTCTCTTTTGATCGAGAATTTAGGCCATCTGCATGCGGCGACGCATGGCGAAGATGCCCATCATGCCCAGAAGGCCAGCACCACCCCACATAGAAGCGGGAGCGGGTGCGGCGGTCGGGGCATCAACAGAGCTGAAGCCGCCGTCTAGCGCGCCTGCTCCGTTATTCCCAGCCGGGTTGTAATCCTGCGAGATCCAGCCAGTGGGAGCGGTTAATGTAGTAGCTAACGAGGTCGTCACCGTCAGCTTGCCCAGAATCTCGTCGCCGTTGATCTTGTCGGTGGCGCTGCTGTTGAACGTAATCGGCGTCGCGGTCGTAAAATTAACCGTGGCATTTCCGCCGGCAGTGCTGCCCGTCCCAAGAAGCCCGACCTGGAGACCCGCGTTAAAAGCGTCTGGTGTGTACGTTGCAGTCAACAGGCCTGGGAACGAAAGGATCGAGGCGAACATCGAGCCTTTCGATGAATCGATTACGCCTGCTGCATCCAAGGTCACGTAATACGACCAAGTGATCGGCCCACTTGAGCCATCGTCAAAAACGTGAATTGTGTCGGCCCGCGTCACTGACGCAGCCGCGAGCAGCCCAGCGAGGGCCACTCCGCATAAAAGGTTTCTCAATTTCATAACCATTTCCCCTTTCACGGGAAAAACGAGCAAGGCGAGGTCAATCTCTCCGATGTTCGGAGCCCCAACCAAAGCTCAAAAGCCCTCACGGCACCGGATTGGTGCCGGACAATGCCATTTAAAGAAAAGCAACGATTCGCTGAACCAGCTTTCTGCCAGCAGCTCGCGGAACAAGCCGGGCTCGGCAGTTAGCCAAACCGCTCGGCCGCTATGATTTAAACGACTCACCTCCCGTCCACACCACAGCCACTTTTCGTCTACAACCTGAAATGACACCAATGGACCACCATCGGCCCGAATAGTGGAAGACAACTTTTATCAGACTCGCCTACGCGTGTAAAGAAAAAAAGCTCCGGAAATCTGCCCATTGACCGTAGCTTTGTTGGCGGAGCTTACCACGAAAAACCGAGGAATGCCAAACGCAATGCAAAAGTTCAATCCAGGCAAAAGGAAGCGCTTTTGACGGCCAAAAGAGAAACGTCTTCCCCTTCAGGAAGACGTTTCATCGACGGGGCAATCGCAACGTACCTCGATTCCTTCGTCTGGAAAGCTCTGTTTCTTTAGGTTCCGATTTAATTGGCCAGCTCTCTCATGGGAAGCCGCTACGCGCCTGCGGCAGCGGTGCCGGGTGTGTCGGCCCAGCGAATCGCCGATGCAATTGCCGACCACCGCCTGATCGCGGGCATGACGTTCGACGAGGCGAGCCGCTCGATGGGAAATGATTCAGTCCTGCTCGACTCCGGCGAGCATGTCCGCCACTATCGCTGGAAGATCATTGGCCGCACCGGCAGCGTCACCGAATATCAACGCGGCGGCTTCCGCCGGCGCGAAGTCATTGTTCGGCAATATGGCTATGGCGTCGTCGGACATTAACCGCAACCTTTACCGACGGCCGAATCACAGACATCGTGGAAGATCGCCACTAATTTGCGTTGAATTGTATTACAAGGCCCAGGTGCGCAACCGGCTGTTTCTGAACGGCTTGCTCCTGGGCCTTCGCATTTCACCGCTGCGTGCTCGGCGAATGCTCGCGATCCAGCAACTGGCCCGTCATCGCCTCCAGATCATTGAGCCGCCGTTCGCGCGTGGCCTGTAAATGTGCGATGAGCCGTTCAATCGCGATGAGCGACTTCTGCGCATCCAAAAGGTCCAGCAGCGACGAGCGCCCGGCTTCGTACGCAGCCCGGCTCACGTTCACCATCTGTCGCGCCCGAGGCAGCACTGTGTGCTCGAGCAAATCCAGTTGACGATCGGCATCGTGAATGATGCTGAGATCCATCACCACTTGGGTGCCCAAATCGTTGCGCGCCTGTCGCCGCAGGGCCTCGGCCGCCCGCAGGTTTGCCTCGGCCTGTGCGACTGCTGCGTCGATGGCTTGATGTCGCAGAAGCGGAATCGTCACCATGCCCGCAAGAGATTGCCCGATGCCACCCAGGTCAGTGCCGACGGTGATGGAAAAATCCGGCAGGTATTGAAGCCGGGCGAGGGCGAGGCTCTGCTTGCGCGCGGCAATCTCCTGCGCCAACGCGGCCAGCTCCGGGTTTCGCTCCGCGACGAGCTTGAGCACTTGCCCGTCATCCTCCAGAACCGCGCGAGCGCCAGGCATTCGGGCCGGGATTGGAATTGATGAATCCGGCGGCCGGTCCAGCAACGCGTTGAGAGCCGCACGTTGCGCTGGAAGTTGAGCCTGCATACTCGTGATATCGTTGCGCGCTAGGTCCAATTCATTGCGACTCTTCAGCAGTTCCTGTTGTCCCGCCGCTCCTGACTCATTTCGGGCCTGGCCCACCATCACGGCGCTCTGGAGCAATTGGGCATTGGACTGCTCCAGACGAATCAGCTCCGCCGTGAGCGCGTAATCAGCGTAAGCGGTGAGCACCTTGCCCCGCAGCTCGAGCTGGGCTTTGCGGAATCGAAACCCCGCGGCTCGGGCGTTCTCCAAAGCCCGCTGCGCCGCGGCCGAGAGCTTTGCCGGAAGAACAACGTCTGCCATCGGATCGTTGCCGAGGCTGAGCGTTGTCGCGTCGAAACTCATTCGGTCGCGCGTGACGCTCGCGGAGCCGAAGACGGCAAGATTCGTAGCTTGGGTGCCATCCTGCGGGATTTGCTCGATAGCCGACCGCCACTCCCAATAACGCTGTTCCAACTCGGGGCTAGTCAGAAGCGCGCGGCGGACCAGATCACCGGGCGTCGGATTCACGGGCAGCGCCGGGAGCTGCCGTTGTTCGATCGGCTTGGTGAACGGCGCTCCGGCGCGCAATGCCGCCTGGCGTTCCTGTTGCTCGCCCGGCGGATGGACAGTGCATCCTGCCAGGATTAGTGGGAAAATGACCGCGAAAAGATATCTCCGTCTACACATCGCTCGTCTCCCCATTTCCTTTGCTCACAGTCCCAGCAGCCGGGATCGCGCGTTCGATCCGGTCGCTCGTTTTGCCGTCGCGGCTCATTATGAACCCCTTGGCGATGTAAAAGATGATGGGATAGATCAGCAGCTCCATCAGAAAACTTGTGAACAATCCGCCGAGCATCGGGGCGGCGATGCGGCGCATCACGTCGGCTCCCGTCCCCGTCGCCCACATCAGGGGAAGCAAGCCGATGAATGCCGCGGCCACAGTCATCGTCTTGGGACGAATACGCTTTACCGCCCCATCATGAATGGCTTCGCGCAGGTCTCGATCGCTTCTCATTCGGCCCTGCGCCTTGAAGCGCTCGAAGCTGTTGTCCAGGTACAAGAGCATGATGATGCCCGTCTCGGCATCGAGGCCCGCCAGCGCGATCAATCCCACGACCACCGCCCCCGACCAGTTGTAGCCCAGCATCCACAGGAACCACATCGCGCCGACGATGCTGAACGGCACCGCCAGCAGCACGATTACCGTGCGGAGCCAACTCCGCGAAGCGGCATACAGCAGCAGAATGATCGCGAGCAGCGCAATGCCGCCGGCCACTTCCCAGCGCGCGGCATTCTGCTGAACGATCTCATACTGCCCTGACCAGGCCAGCGTGTAGCCCTGGGGAATCTGAAGCTGCTCGGTCATCGCGCGCTGCGCATCGGCCAGATAAGAGCCGAGGTCGCGCCCGGAGAAATCGACATAGACCCACGCGGATTGGCGAGTGTCCTCGCTACGAATCATCGGCGGGCCGGGCCGGAGCGTCACGTCGGCCAGTTGTCCGATCGGAATGTGCGCACCCGTAGGCGTCGCAACGAGGATCTGTTTGATCTGATCGGGATCATCCCGCAGATCGCGGGCATAGCGGACATTGACCGGATAGCGCTCGAGACCCTCCACGGTTGTCGTGACGCGCCTTCCGCCAATCGCACTTTCGATGACATCCTGCACATCGCCGACGTTCAGACCATAGCGCGCCGCCTGATCGCGATTGATGTCGAGATCGAGGTAATAGCCGCCCATCGTGCGCTCGGCATACGCGCTGGTGGTGCCGCGGACGGATCGCACGATGATCGACGCCTTTTCCGCGAGGTCCGCCAGTACCTTGAGATCGGGCCCCATGATTTTGATGCCGACCGGCGTTTTAATGCCGGTCGAGAGCATATTTGTTCGATTCTCGATCGGCATCGGCCATGCATTAGCCAGGCCCGGGAAGCTGAGGACGGAATTCATACCGGCATGGCTGGTCCCGTCGGCATCCTGCCAGCCATAAACCAGTTCATCCATCGTGATCGGCCGCTGGTCGGGCCAGAACGTGTGGCGCAACGGCCAGGTCAGCCAGTTCGGC
>JANWHF010000296.1 GCA_025450555.1 Tepidisphaeraceae bacterium
CGGATTGGGCGCTCGCGGGGCAAACACGACTGGCATCACCACCTCCACCCGATGCGGCCGCGGCTGTGCAATGACAACCGATGCTGGCCGCGGCGCCGTCGGCCGAGCCAACCAGATGGCCAGCCCCGCGCCGGCAATGAGCACCGCCGCCGCGGCAGCCGCCGCAATCGGCCACCGATTTCTCCGCCGCGCCGGCGAAATCGCATCCCAGGTTCGCTCCAGCCGATGAAGCGCCGTGGGAGAAGGGTCCGGCCAACTCGCCTGCCGCAGCAGTTCATCCAGAGGCTCGGGAAATTGTGCAGGTTCCTGGGACATTGCGCTGCTCTATCGATCTGACAGATGCCTGGCCAACCTCTCGCGAAGGCGGGCGCGGGCCAGATGCAGGTTCGTTCTCACATTCTGTTCCGTCGCGCCCAGCACTGCCGCTGCCTCGGCGATCGAGTGATTTTCATATGCGAACAGAACCAGCACTTCCCGTTGGCGCGGCGGCAGGCAACTGACTTCCTGGGCGATGCGCTGGGCCGTTTCCTGTTCCAGCACCCGCTGCGGCCCAGACGCCGCATGCGAATCGACTGGATCATCAATCAACTCCTGCGCCGCCGGCGGCGCTCGAACGCGATCGCGTGCGACATTCACGACAATGCGAAAAAACCAGGTGCGAAAGGCGCAGTCGCCGCGGAAGCTTCGCCAGGAACGTGCTGCGCGAAACAGCGATTCCTGCACGACTTCCTCGGCCGCGTCAGCCTGGCCGCACAAACGCACCGCCAGACGCAGGGCCGAAGGCAATTCGGCGCGAACGAGCCGGTCCAAGTCGTTTGCGTCCACGCGTCCGCCTCGCCGTCTCATCCCCGCGGATCATTAGACGAAAAGGCGATGGATTTGTTAAAAACAAAATTCGCGGTGGATCCTGCGATGTGCAGTCTGGATTAAGGGGAAACTCAGTCGGCGCCTACGACCGTGTCGCTTTCATTGCAGCCGGTCCCGTCTTTGGGCGGGGTTGGACTTTCCGCCAATCGCTTGCGCTGAAAGGCAGTTAGCGTTCCAGCTTAGTCATCTTGCAGGAGCGGCGGCAAGGCTTTCCTGGGCCAGGTTCACCGCCATGTCGTGCTGGGCATCGACGCCGCGCAGAAGATCCGCGGTTTTCAGGTCGAGTTGCACGTCCGGAATTGTCCCGTGACGGCGGAGGTCGCCGTCTCCATCTACTGCGTTCCAGTATCCGAAGAAGGGGAATCGAAATTTCTGATTTGAATTCGGGAGGGTCATCGTTGGCATGCGTCCGGAGTTGTTGCCCCAGTATCCACCGCCGGTCTCTTCGCCGACGAAGGTGGCGCGGTGCAGGTGATGGAGGATTGCGCACACATCGCCGGAGCAGGAGAATGATCCACCATCGGTCAGGATGATCACCTTCCCCATGAACGGTTGCTCGGCAGGCTGCTGCTCATGTAATCCGTCCACCATGGCAGACGTCAGCATGTATCCGCCGCTGGGATTCACCACGGTTTCCTTGCTGAATCTCTTGACTGCACCTGCGTCGAAACGCTCATCCAGATCTTCATTAAAACTCGGCTTAAACGTGTTCATGATGATGTGATCAAAATATCGGAACGGCTTGTCGGTCAATTCTGAAACCAGCAGTGCTCCGTAATCATCCTCACCGCCGCCGTTACCGCGGAGGTCGATGATCAGCGCCTTTGTGCCCTTGTCATGAAGTGTCTTGAAGGTGTCGCGCATCCATTGGCGGTAGTCATTGCCCAGGAAATAATGCAGGCGAATTTCCGCGATCTCCGGATCTTTGATGAAGCTCAGCTTGCGCTCCACGTGCATGGCCCCCAGCACCTTGCCGGCGCCGCTCATGATCTTCGCATTCACAGGGTTGTGATTCGATTTGCGCTCGGCATCGGTCACGCCGGGCAGTTTCGCCACGACTATTTCGCCCGAGCTGTCCCTGGCGGTGATGAGGAACACTTTCGGCTGTTCGACAAGCCACCAATAATACATCGGGAAGCGTCCGACCACATCGTGGTGCTTGCCGGTTTCAATGTCTCCATCTGCGCTGGTCACGCGATAAAAATGTTCAAGCAGATCGCCGGCCTTGTGTCCGTTGATGTCGAGGATTTCCATCCCCGGCTGAATCGTGGAGTCACTGGCGGTGTCATTGAGCAGCACCATGACGCGATGGCGTTCAATGAGAATGCTCAGTGGAAATGTCGGTGAGCTCTTGAAGGCCGCATCCATGTCGGCGTCTCCCTCCATGCTGGTGTGGCCGCAGCGCAGGGCCGCGAGCGTCTCGGCCACCACCTCGCGAAACTGCAGCCGCGTCATCGGATGATCGAGTTTCGCCCGCTCCGCGGCAAACATGCGATCCATCTCTACCTTGGTTGAATAGCGATACAGCCCGGGGTGGGCCTCTTCCAGAGCTTGCCGTAGCAGATCGAAATCAGATTGGATCGCCGCGACAGGAAGCATCGGGCTTGCGGCTGGAGTACCCCCGGCTGGCCCGGCGCGAGCGACCTCCATCACCTGACCTGAAACAATTGCCAGAAACATGATTAGGCGCAGTTCTGTCACGAGGAGCCTCCATAGGTGTTAGAAACCCGCGTCGAAATAGGACGAAGCGGGTAATACTCTGATTGTCGATGATTGGGCTTAAAGATTGCACATCACGCATCGCGGGACGCGTCGCGGCAAGGCCGCACTCTCCCGCGCCAGCACGTCGCGGTTTTTTATTGAAATGAATTCCCGCATGTGCTAGCCTACTCGCACGTGCTAATGAACTAGCACATACTTGGAGGATCGCTTGGCAGGATCGAACAAGTCGCCGGGGCCGCTGAGTCTTGGGAAGCGCGAGCGGGAGATCGTCGAGGCGCTGTATCACCTGGGCGAGGCATCCGTGGCGCAGGTGCGCAAGGAATTGGCCGAGCCACCGACCTATTCGACCGTCCGGGCGATGCTTAATCTGCTGACAAAGAAGGGGCTGCTGACCGTTCGACACGAGGGGAAGCGCTACTTGTATAAGCCGGCGTCGTCGAAGGAGAAGGTTCGGCGATCGGTGCTGAAGCAACTGGTTCGCACCTTCTTCTCCAGCGACCCGGCGGATGCCGTCGCGGCATTGCTGGATGGATCGGCCGGGAAACTTTCGGCCGAGGACTTGGACCGAATTCGGCAACTCATCGTCAAGGCGGAACAGGATCAATCTCTTTAGGAGTCGCCATGCAATCGATGCTCATGCACGCATTGAGCGCGCCGTGGCTTGTGGTCTTCTCAATTCGGCTTCTGATTGCGGTGACGGCAATCTGGTTGTGCGCGGGCATTGCAAACGTCGCGCTCCGATCCTTCTCGGCGGCGCTCAAGCACCGCGTCTGGGCGATGAGCACTGCCGCCGTTTTGCTGACGCCGGTCCTGCTATTAGTGATGCCCGAATGGAAAACGGGGATCATCAGAGCCGAACGGGTTGAACCGGTGATTGCTGCTGCGCCTTCCAAAGTAGTAGCGCTGCCTGATTCGCAGCAGGAAATAACTCAGTCGGAACTTTCGGACCGCGCGATCGGGGGGGCGCGGGGTCCGATGGAGCCTGAGCCGATGACCATTCCCCCGCAGAAACCTGCTATCGTCCTGGCTCAACCTGCGCCGCAGGCTCTGAGTTTAACCGCTCCGAGGCTCGCAGTTCGATCATGGTTGATCTTCGTTGTTTGGCTTGTCCCAGCGATGCTGCTGATCGTACGAATGCTGCTGGCTCGGGTTGCAGTTTCGCGAATGGTTCGCGCCTCTTCTTCCCCCAACGCGCGCGGGCAAGCAGCGCTTGCCCATCTGTGCAAAAAGAGCCGTACCCGCCAGCCAAGGCTGCGCGTCAGCGATCAAACCCTCACACCGCTGTGCCTGGGCATCGCACGGCCGACGATCCTGATTCCCGCCGGCGGGCTGGATTGGGACGACGCGCGGGTGCAGTCGGTTCTCATGCATGAATTGTCGCACGTCCTTCGCCGGGATGTGCTGTGGCATACGCTCGCACAACTGGCCTGCTCGATCTACTGGTTCCATCCGCTTTCGTGGATTGCCCAATGGCAAATGCGAATCGAGCGCGAGATTGCCTGCGACGATTCAGTGGTATCGGCAAGTCAGCCGGCAACCTCCTACGCGCGATCACTTTTGGACCTGGCGACCACATTGAGAAGTGCGCATTCGATTCATGGCGTCAGCACCGCCGGTGTAGCGATGGCGAACAGCGCCCACCTCGAGCACCGCGTGAAAGCAATTCTCGATGCCCATCGGCGTCGCTCGCCCGTCTCGCGCCGGCTGGGAATCACAATGGCGTTAGTTGCGATTACAACTCTTGTTCTTTTTAGCACCCTCAGCCCCTTCGCCGCGCGCCGCGTAAAGGCCGCCGAAGCTCCTAAGTCAGACAAGCAATCCGCCGTGTCGGCAGACGTGCCCGCCGGTAAATATCGTCTGTTTGGAAAAGTCACCGACGAGAACGGCAAGCCCATGGCGGACGTTGCGCTGACGATTCTCCAACCAGGCCGCCCCAGCGTAAAGCTGCGAAGCGGCGCCGACGGAAGCTATGAGTTCATCCGCGATTCGTTGAAATTCAATTACGACATCGTGCTGGCTTCTTCAGCGGATGGGAAGTTGCTCTCATTTGAAAGATCTGCGCTGGCGAAAGAAGAACAGGGCAAATCAAGCCACGAAGTAAACATCGTGCTCAAGCCGGCGCGCGAATTTGCTGTGAATGTCCGCGATAAGTCTGGAACGGGCGTGGCCGGGGCGTGGGTGGGCGCAGCCAGTGAGTTTCAGTCGGTCGCACACGTCATCACGAATGCAGACGGAACCGGAAGGCTGCTGATTCCGGCTGACGCTCCACTCATGCACGTCTTCGCGATGAAGGACGGCGTTGGCTTCGATTATCACCTCTTCTGGCGTAAGGATGAGCGCCGCACCGATCCCTATCGTCTCGAGCCCGATTTTATGGGTCCGCTGAGCTTCATACTCAATGGCGCTAAATCGGTGACACTTACTATTGTCGACGACGATGGAAACCCGCTGCCGGGAGTGAAGCTTGATCCGTGGCTTTATCGCAAACCGGCCAGGGGAAGTCGGATCAATCTCAGCGGCCTGGTAGAACTCCAGAAAACCAGCGATGTGCAGGGCAAAGCTACATTTGACGTACCGGCAGACCTCGATCAGGTAACAAACTTCTGGACGCGCCTCGATGGCTATTGCGCACCGGAACGCGCGATCTACGATCCCCAAAAGCCGGTTACGGATCTTCGCGTGCAGTTGCTGAAATTGATTCCGCTGCACGGCTACGTGCGCGATGCCGATGGGAATCCGGTCGCCGATGCAAAGGTACACATTAATGGTGTCGGATATCACCTGGATGAGTTCCGAGGCGAAGTCACGACTGATTCGGCCGGCGCCTTTACCGCGGAGGTGAATCCGGAGCTCTACTACGGCTTCGGCGCCGACAAGGATGTCCGTGCCGCGCAAATGGTGTTTGCGATGGTTCATCGACAAGCGCCGCAGCCGATTGAATTGAAACTGGACCGGACGATGCCGGTGCGGCTGAAGGTGACGATGGGGCCGGAGAACGTGCCGGCTGCGAACGTCGACATCGCGTTCTATCAACGCGAGGAGGGCAGCTATTACAAGCTTCCAAAGCAGCAGCAGTTCCCCGGTGAAAGCATCGGCCGCAGATATATATCTCCGATGATCGTCCAATCTTTGAAGACAGATGCCGACGGAAAATTGACGGTTCATGCGCCGGTGCCGGGTGATCTGAGCCTGTACGCGTACGTTAACCGCGGGCAGGCGGTCGTTCATTTCAAGATCAAGGACTGGCAGACTTACTCGCTGGTCGAGCAAACTGGCCCGGGTCGACGGCAGGAGAAAACCCTGGATATCACCCATCCGCAACAGGGTATCGCCCTCGAACTGAATGCCGACGCACCGGCGGTGGCCAACCGAATGCTCAAAGGGCACGTTGTCCTGCGCGATAATCCGACGGTTTCGGTTCCCGACATCCGAATAACATTTCGTTCAGTCGGCGATAAGTTTCCACGCGATGACAGCGTCTCGAACAAGGCTGGAGATTTCATCATTCAGCAGGACAAGGCGCTGCAATACCTCTTCGGCACCAGCCTGGATGGGAAGCTTCGCGGCATCGCCACCGTGAAGCCGGAGAACAACAGCGCAACGCTGCTGGTGGGGCCAACGGCCTCAATGCGCGGAAGGCTTGTCGATTCCGATGGCCATCCGCTGGGCGGAAAGACGATCCAATGGGGCTTTGTGGTCAAGCACCTGTTTGGCACATTTTCCACCAACTTCGGCAGTAACGCGGTGACAGATCCGAGCGGCCTGTTTCACTTGGATGGCGTGGTGCCAGGCTATGAATACGAGCTGAGCGTCGTCACCAAGGTCGGTGCAAGTGGTGAGCGGATGGAATATAGACGGGTCGCGACGAAAACAGCCCCGACGGCCGAAGAGGTCGATTTGGGCGACGTGATGTTGGCCGCCGACCGCGAATATAAGCCCAAGACCGCCAGTGATTACTCGACCGAATCGTTCGGCAAGCCTGGATCGATCACCGAGCGGCTGAAGAACGCTCATGAGATCGCGATGTTGAGCTATCAGCAGGTGCTGGTCGTGCTGGGCAGCCCCGATCGGCCGGCGGCGAAGAAATTCTTCGAATTCCGCCATGACCCTGAAAACTCCGATGCCTGGGCGGCACTGGCGGATTACGCATTGGTATCGGCCAACGTTGACGATCCGAAGAACGGAGCGCGAGCCTGGGCGTCACAATTCAACATCGATTGCAAATCCCCGCGCGTGGTGTTTGTGATCCTCGATATGAACGGACACTATGTGACGCACGTGGGCGATCTTGATCTTTCGACCGGCGATCAGCTCGACCGGTCGAAATTGATCGCGTTTGCCAAACAGCACGCGCTGGCCAAGCCGGACGCCAAACAGCTTCTTGCCGCAGGACTCGCCCGCGCGAAAGCCGAGGGCAAACGGGTGCTGGTCGAAGTCAGCGGCCCCTATTGCTCATGGTGCGTGAAGCTGGGCCGGTATTTTGAGGCCCACCACGAGCAGCTCGACAAGGACTACGTCATCGTCACACTGGATTACCGCTTCGCCCACGGCCAGGATGTCATCTCAAGACTCAGATCCATCGAAGGCGGCATCCCCTGGATGGCGATTCTCGACGAAGATGGGAAAATGCTGATCACGTCCGATGATCCGAAGATCGGGAACATCGGATACCCCGGCGAAGCCAGTGGTCGGGCACAATGGGAGCGCATGCTCCGCGCAACCGCGCGCCACATGACGGCGGCAGACATTCAGAACCTGCTTGACTCGCTGACACCCTGATCTTCATGGAGCACTTATCCATGGGTTTAAGACTGCGTGCCACGTCGAATGTCACCAGATGTCACTGAAATATCAGTGAATGTCACAAATGTCACACGTGTGACATCGCCCGGAATATTCGTAAGACCAATATATAAAAGGACTTACGTAAAATTATGCAATCAAAAATAGCCTAAAATCCCGCCGCGCGCATCCTTTTGTGACATTTTGAGAAGTTCAGTGTTCGGCATAACAGCGGGCATGGTTTTCCAACTGTTTAGTAGGTCGATGAAACATCGGCAAAACGCCAAAAATGTGGCATTTCGTTGCATTTTGTGCATTTGTGCATTTTGTTGCATGGCGTTGCATGAAGGGGGCGCCTTCCGGCATGTCCGGGATTACTGCCCGCAGTCGAATAATCACTTGCCTTTGAGCAGATCCAGTTCGTCCTGAAGCTTGCGAATTTGCACGACCAGATCGGGGAGCCGGCGGAGGGCGGCTTGTTCGCGAAGGCTTTGGCGGTGGGGGAGCGCGGGCATGCCGCTGACGATTTGTTTGGCCTCGACATCCTCGGCGATCGCGCTGCAGGCGGCGGCCATGGCGCCGTCGCCGATGCTGATGTGATCGCGGACGGCGGTCTGCCCGCCGAGCACGACGCCGGCGCCCAGCTTCGAGGAGCCGGCCAGCCCGGCCTGGCCGACGATGATGCAATGGGGCCCGACCTGCACGTTGTGGCCGATCTGCACGAGGTTGTCGATCTTGGTGCCGCGACCGATGCGCGTGGTCGAGAACTTGGCGCGGTCGATGCAGACGCAGGAGCCGATCTCGACATCGTCCTCGACGATGACGGTGCCGATCTGCGGAATTTTCTGATGTTGTTTGCCGTCCCAGCGATAGCCGAAGCCATCGGTGCCCAGCACGCTGCCGGCATGGATGATCACGCGCTGGCCCAGCACGATGCGCTCGCGGAGCGTGACGTGGGGGAAGAGTTCGCAATCGTCGCCGATGACAACATCGTCGCCGATGTAAACGCCCGCATGGAGCGCGACGCGATTTCCGATTCGCGCTCGATGGCCGATGTAGACGAACGGGCCGACCGAGACGCCATCGCCGAGCGTCGCGCTCGTTTCGACGCGCGCCATCTGATCGATCCCCAACGGCGGCCTAGGTACGGGCGGGGCGATCAGTCGAAGGACTTTTGCGATCGCAAGATCGGCATCATCCACCATCAGCGCGGGCCGAGTCCAAGTGTTCGGCAGTTTCACGCGCTTTTGCACGATGACTGCTGCCGCCTTTGTGTTTTGAAGCAGCGGCAGGTACTGCTCGGAGCCGACGAATGAAAGCTCGCTGGCCTGCGCTTCATCGAGCGTGGCCAGGCCGGTGATGTCGATGTCGGCTCCCGCAGGCGGGGGGAAGCCGATCAATTTCGCGATGTCCGAAAGCAGCGGCATAGGCGAAGTCGGTTTGATATGAGAGCAGATTGCGGACGATCAATGATTCGCGTTTGAAGCTGGCCCTTGAGGCTTGGCATTAATGTCGGGTACCGGCCCCGCCGCGGGCGTCACGGCCGAGCCACTCTTCTTGCTTGCCGCATAATCGGCGTCGGCCTGCGTGAGCACGGCATTGCTGATGTCCATGGCCTTGGTCGAATAGAGCACGCTTCGCCCGGCGATATTCATCATCAGGGCCTGATAATCGAGACCCTCAATGTTCGGAAGTTCATTTTCCTCCTGAGTCAGAACCAGGTCGATCTGCTGGGCGCCGGCCACCTTTGCGGTCGCTGCTTGAAGGTGATGGAAAATATCTCGGACTGCCTGCTTCTTTTCGCGTTCGCCTTGTCGCGTAACAATCTTCTGCCAGGCTTCCAGATCGGCATCGGCCTGATCGATCTTGGCGCTGATATCACCATAACTGGGATGCGATGGATTAATCTGCGATCGCTGAGCCGCCATGGTCTTGATGTCGTCCTGCTTCTTGTGCAACGCGGCATCCAACTGCTCCGACTCGGCTTTGTATTTTGTCGCATAATCCTTGTATTCCTGCATCTGCTGCATGATTTGGAAGGGGCGGACAACAGCAATGCGCGGCGTTCCTTCAGCGCGCACATAGGGAGCCGCACAAGCAACCGACAATCCCACCAGCGCCGTCAAATGACCGATTCGCATAAGCAATCCTTTCGCTTTTTTAGATAGTTGCCCTTCATCAGGGCGTGACATGTTAACCCAAGGCGGGTCATTGGGAGAACCCGAGCGAGAAACTGACCAGTTGCTTATCGTCGCCACGACCGGTGGTGATGGGGACGCCGAAGTCGATGGCAATCGGGGCCTGATTGAGAATCGGCAGCATCAGCCGAATGCCCACGCCGACGCTCGAACGCACGGTGCCAATTCGAAAATCGCGCTCGACGTCGCCCACATCGGTGAACACAACGCCGCGCAGCGTTTCCTCATAGATGGGAAAATTAAGTTCCGCCGTGCCTGAAAAGGCAAAATCGCCACCGATGGGATCATCGCCGCGCCCTGCGCGGGGGCTGATGCCGCGATAGAGGAAACCGCGGACCGATCCGCTGCCGCCCCCATAAAACCGCTCGTAGAACTGTGAGCGGCCGGCGATACTTCCGGCAAATCCGCTGAGGCGAAGCACCGTCTTGCGATCGAGCAAATCCGTGCGGACGGTTTGATAGAAATCGGAGCTGAGGGTGAATTTGCTGAAGTTGCTGTCGCCGCCCATCGCGCCAAAGAGCTCATAATTGGCGGTGGTCACGGAGCCTCTATAGGGAAACAGCCCCGGATTGGTCGTATCTCGCCGCACCTGGAAAGCCACGCTGCTCAGCGGATGGGTGCCGCGGGCGGCAAGGATTTCCTCGGGGCGGTATTTGTCATCATCCACCTGCCGGATGTCGACTTGCTCGCCACGAAGGGTGATCTGTCCCGACCAGACATAGTTGAATCGCTTGCCAAAAGCGATCGAGTCGCCGATTCGACGGTCATCGTAATGCTCGCGAAGCCGATCGTGCAGATAAAGCTGCTCGCGGAACAGGTACGGCTGGTCGAACATGTACGGCTCGGTGAACGAGACGCTCGCATTGGAAAAAATCGTTCCCGGCGAAAACTCGAGCCGCAACTGCTGGCCCGCGCCGGTGAAGGCATGCTCGGACAGAATATCGCGCCAGTCGTTGGGCACGTTGAAAAGGTCGAAGTTGTTTTGCGTGTAGCTGATGTTGCC